>JACPFV010000022.1 GCA_016182805.1 Gammaproteobacteria bacterium | reverse complement strand
GCCGCCCAGCAACTCCAAACCGCACGGAGAAAACTCTTCCAGTCCATCGCCGAGCAGGAGCAGCGTCGCGCCTGACGCTACCCCTCCCGCTCCAGATTCACCCCCCCCCGTTTCAGACTCATTTACGGATTGGAAAATACTGCCAGCCGCCCGGCCAGGCGCGCGAACTGCTCCGGCGCAAGCTGCTCGGCGCGCGTGCCCGGATCGATCCCGGCGGCCTGGATCGCGTCGGCGTCCAGCAGGCCGCGCAGCGTGTTGCGCAGGGTCTTGCGGCGCTGGGAAAAGGCCTGCTTGACGACGCGGTCGAAGGTCGCCAGGTCGCGGACCGGGAAGGGCGGCGGGCGCGGGATCAGCCGCACCACCGCCGAGTCCACCCGCGGCGGCGGCTGGAACGCGCCTGGCGCGACATTGAACAAGGGCACCGCCTCGGCGCGCGCCGCGATGGCGACGGTGAGACGGCCGTAGTCCTCGGTGTCCGGCGCGGCACAGATGCGGTCCACCACCTCCTTTTGCAGCATGAAGTGCATGTCGCGCACGCAGTCCGCCGCCTCCAGCACATGGAACAGCAGCGGCGAGGAGATGTTGTACGGCAGGTTGCCGACCAGGCGCAGCGGCCCGCGGTCGGCCAGCCGGCGGAAGTCCACCGTCAGCACGTCGGCCTGGACGATCTCCAGGCCCGGACGATCGCCGCAGGCGGCGCGCAGGTGCGGGATCACGTCGCGGTCGATCTCGATCGCGCGCAATGCCCCCGCCGCCTCCAGCAGCGCCGGCGTCAGTGCGCCGGGGCCGGGGCCGATTTCGATCAGGTTGTCGCCCGGCCGCGGCGCGACCGCGGCGACGATGCGCCGGACCACGCCCGCTTCGTGCAGGAAGTGCTGGCCGAAGCGCTTCTTGGCGACCAACCTGGAAAGCTCGGCGTCGCTCACGGCGATCCCCCGCGGCCGGCCAGCTCCGCCGCCATCCGCACCGCCGCCAGCAGGCTGCCGATTTCCGCCTTGCCGGTGCCGGCCAGCTCCAGAGCCGTGCCGTGGTCCACTGAGGTGCGCACGATGGGCAGGCCCAGCGTGACGTTCACCGCCTCGCCGAAGCCGTGGTGCTTGAGCACCGGCAGGCCCTGGTCGTGGTACATCGCCAGCACGGCATCGGCTTGGTCCAGGTAGCGCGGGGTGAACAAGGTGTCGGCCGGCAGCGGGCCGGTCAGGCGCAATCCCTGCGCGCGCAGGCGTTCCAGCACCGGGCCGATGACCTCGATCTCCTCGCGGCCGAGATGGCCGCCCTCGCCGGCGTGCGGGTTGAGGCCGGCGACCAGGATGCGCGGATCGGCGATCCCGAAGCGCGCGCGCAGGTCGCGGTGCAGGATGCGCAGCGTCGTCTCCAGGCGCTCGGCGGTGATGGCGTCGGGCACCGCGCGCAGCGGCAGATGGGTGGTCGCCAGCGCCACGCGCAGGCCGCCGGCCGCGAGCATCATCACCGGCAGCCCGGCGCCGGTCAGCTCGGCCAGGAACTCGGTGTGCCCGGAGAAGGGAATGCCGGCGTCGTTGATCGCGCCCTTGTGCACCGGGCCGGTGACCAGCGCGTCGGCGCGACCGTCCTGGATCGCGCGCACCGCCGCGCGCAGCGTGGCCAGGACGTACCCGCTGTTGCGCGGGTCGAGCCGGCCGGCCACGGCCGGCACCGCCAGCGGCACCGGCAGCACCTCGAGTTGCGCCGGGCGCTCCGGCGGGGCGTGCACGGCGTCGAACCGGATCGGCTCCAGCGGCAGGCCCAGTTGCAGCGCGCGCTCGCGCAGAAGATCGGGATCGGCCACCGCGGCCAGGCGCACGCCCGGCGGCGGCCGCTGCGCCAGGGCGACGGCGAGGTCCGGGCCGATCCCCGCGGGCTCGCCGGGCGTCAGGAGCAGGCGCGGCAGGCTTGGCGTGCTCAACTCAGGAAGGATCGTCCGCCGCGGCCTTGGCGCCGCCTTCGGCGGTCTGCAAGCGGTATTCCACGTACGCCTCCGCGCGCAGGCGCCGCAGCCACAGGTCGTACTCTTCCGCCGACTTGCGGTTCTGGATCGCCTGGCGCGCGCGGGCGCGCTTGGTCTCGTCGGTCACGTCGCGCGTGCGGCGCTCGATGGTGCGCGCGATGTGCCAGCCGAACTCGGTCTTGAACGGCTCGGACAGGCCGCCGTCGGGCAGGCCGTCCAGCGCCTGCTGGAACTCCGGCACGAACACGCCGACCGGCTGCCAGCCGAGATCGCCGCCGGCGTTCTTGGAGCCGGGGTCGTCGGAATGCTGCTTGGCCAGCTCGGCGAAGTCGGCGCCGTTCTTGAGCTTCTCGTGCAACTCCGCCGCCAGTTTCTGCGCCTGCTCCGGCGTGCGCAGCGCGTTGGCCTGGATCAGGATGTGCTGGGCGTGCGTCTCGGTGCTGGTCTGGCGCTCGCCGCCGTTGCGCTGGTCGGCGAGGCGGATCAGGTGGAAGCCCGAGCCGGTCTCCAGCACCGCGCTGACGTCGCCCGGCTTCATCCTGGCGACTTCGCCCGCGAACAGCTCCGGCAGGTCGGCGCGCTTGCGCCAGTCCAGGTCGCCGCCTTGCAGCGCCTGCTGGCCGTCGGAATGGGCGATGGCCACCTGCGCGAAGTCCTCGCCTTCGGCGATGCGCTTGCGCAGGCCTTCCGCCTTGGCGCGCGCCTCGGCACGCGCCTGGTCGTTGGCGCCTTCGGGCAGAGCGACGAGGATGTGGGTCAGGCGGTACTCGGCGGAGTCCTCGGCCGCACGGCTGCCGAGGAACAGCTGGATGTCCTGGTCGGTGACCAACACGCGGCTGTCGACCTCGCGCGCGCGCAGGCGGCTGACGACGACCTCGTCGCGGATCTGCTCGCGCAGCGCGAGGTAGTCCATGCCCTCCTTGCGCACCGCCTCGGCGAACTCGCCCAGGCTCATGTTGTTGCGCGCGGCGATGCCGGCCAGGACCTCGTTCAGCTCGCGGTCGTCGACGCGGATGCCGGCCTCCTGCGCGCGCTGGGTTTGCAGGCGGGTCAGGATCAGGCGTTCCAGCACCTGGCCGCGCAGCGCGCTTTCCGACGGCGCCACGATGCCGCGCTCCTCGATCTGGCGGCGGCCCGCCTGCACCGCGCGATCCAGCTCGCTTTGCAGCACCACGCCGTCGTTCACCACGACGACGATGCGGTCCAGCGGTTGCGGCGCGGCGGCGACGGCGAGGGGAAGCAGCAGGGCGGTCAGGAGCGACAGACGCATGGCGCGGGGGGGAGGCAGGGGAATGCGCAAGATTACCATGCCATCGGTTCCCTAGAGCCTGTTATGCAGTTGGCGATCGCTGCGCCGGGGCCGTGGGGGCGCAGGGCAAGGAACGAGGAGCGACGTGTGCTCGTTGCACATGAGCGACGAGTGACGCCGCCCTGCGCCCCCACGGCCCCGGCCCGGAGGGTTGCCCCTGGGAAGGCGCCATTCTGCGTTGCTCGCCCCTTGCTTGGAGTCACCAAGCGGCGGGGCTCGCGCCTTGCCTGGCGCCTTCCCAGGGGCAACGCAGCGACCGGCAACTGCATAACAGGCTCTAGCGCAGATCGGGTTCCAGGTCCTCCAGGCCGGGGCCGATGCGCGACAGGCCCTTCAGCTCGATCTGGATGTAGATGCCGGTGCTGTAGTCGCCGGCAGTGTTGGCGATGTAGCGGCGGTAGGCGGTGCGCACCGACCAGCAGCAGGTGTCGTACTGCAGGCCGCCGAGCGCCTCCAGCGTCTGGTCGTCCTCCAGCGAGAAGCGCCAGCGGCCCAGCAGCTTCCACGGCCCGTACACCGGCGTGGACAGCAGCCAGTCCGCCTGCTCCAGGATGTCGCGCCGGTAGCGGTAGTTGACCTTGCTGTAGCGGTTGGCGTCGCGGTAGCGCAGCACCAGGCTGTTGCGCGACAGCTGGTTGTCGCTGGGCGACCACTGCGTGGCCACGCCGGCCGACCAGCGCCCGGACAGGCGGTAGTCGAGCGCGCCGATGACGTCGGTGCCGCCTTCGTCGGGCGGCGTGGCGCCTTCCAGCGTCACGCGCGGCGCGTGGAAGCGGTAGATCTGGCCCAGGCTCGCGCTCAGCTTGACGCTGCCGTCGGCCGGGTCCAGCAGCCGGCTGGTGAAGGCCGTGGCCAGGTGGTTGGCGTCGGCCACGCGGTCCTCGCCGGAGAAGCGGTTGTGCGCGAACAGCTGCACGAAGTCGAAGTCCGGCTCGCCGCTGTCGAACAGCGGCAGGTCGTCCTGATCGCGGAACGGCACGTAGAGGTAGAACAGCCGCGGCTCCAGCGTTTGCAGCGCGCCGGCGGCGGTGGTGCGCTCGAAGCGCAGGCCGCCTTCGGCGCTCAGCACCGGCAGCGTGCGCAGCGGCTCCGTCGGGTCGCCGGCGGTGTCTCGCGAGGTGAGCTTGTAGCGGGTCACGTGGTAGTCGGCGCGCAGCAGGCTGTACCAGGCGCTCCGGTCCTGCAGCCAGCGCAGCTGCGATTGCAGGCCCACGCGCTGGCCCTGCTCGCGGCTGGCGTGTTCGAAGTTGACGTACTCGCCGGACGCTCCCACCGACAGGCCGTGCCAGTCGCCGCTGCTGCCGGCATCGATGCGCAGCAGCGGCAGGCGCCGGTAGGGGTCGTCGGCGACCGCGAGCTTGCGGTCCACGGTCTGGAAGTCCTGCACCAGCGAGGTGACGGTGTACGCGCTTGGCGCGACGTAGGTGAGCTGCGCGCTGCGCTCCAGGTGCGTGATGGACGCTGCCTCCAGGCGCCCGCCGAGGTCCTCGAAATAGGTCTCGTCGCTGACTTCGGCGTAGCGGGCCTCGAACGCCATGCGGCGGTTGACCAGCCCGCGGTGCTCGACTTCGAACAGCGAGCGGCGGGCGTCCGTCACCTCGTCGCGGTCCAGGTGCTCGTAGCCCAGGGAGCCCTCGCCGTAGCGGTGCGGCAGCAGGTAGCGGAACTCGGTATCGAGCTGCAGGCCGCGGCGGCCCATCTGGCGCGGGGCGATGGTGGCGTCGTAGTTCGGCGCCAGGTTCAGGTAGTACGGCCAGCGCAGGTCCAGGCCGGTGTTGTCCGAGTTGCCCATGGTCGGGAACAGGAAGCCGCTGCGCCGGCGCCCGTCGATCGGGAACTGGAAGTACGGCAGGTACAGGATCGGCACGTCGGCGATGGTCAGGCGTGCGTTGCTGGCCGAGCCGACGCCTTCTTCCGGGTCCAGCCGGATCGAGCTGGCCTTGATCAGCCAGGCGCTGCTGCCGGGCGCGCAAGTCGTGTACGACACCTGCTTCATCTGCGCCACGCCGGTGCGCGCGAGCAGGAACTTGTCCGCCTCGCCGCGCGCCGCGCGGTCGGGCACGGTGAAGTCGGTGCCGAAGAAGCTCGCAGTCTCGTCGGTGAGGTCGATCTGCGCGCTCCGGCTGCGCACGATCAGGTTCTTGTTGCGGAACAGCGACCGCGCGTTGATGCGCACCTGGTTCTGCGTGCGGTCGAATTCCACCGCTTCGGCGGAAAACTGGCGGTCGCCCTGCATCAGGCGTACCGAACCGGACAGCAGCGACAGGCCCTGCTCGGTCAGCATCGCCTGGTCGGCGGTCAGCACCACCTGGTCGGTGGACTCGGTGGGCAGCGTTTCGGCCGGCGGCGCGAACTGCGGGCAGGCGGCGTCCTCCGCCGCGACGGGTGCGGCGGACATGGCGGCCAGCAGGAACGCCAGGAGGCGCGGACGGAAGAAAGGCACGGGATGGCGCGTTCTGATGTGACAACAGTATCGGGAACGGGGCTGAAAAAGGCGAGTCCGCCAGGCGTCCGGGCCACGCTTTTTCGGCGCCGACGGGACCGTGTATGCTCCCCGCCTCCATGAGCCACCCCTCCTCCTCTCCCGACCTGCGGGCCGAGCTGGGCCGCGACTGGGCGCTCGCCCGTCTTGGCCTGACCCAGGCGGATTTCGCGCCGGCCTCGGCCGACGCCAGCTTCCGCCGCTATTTCCGCCTGCGCCACGAGGGTCGCTCCTGGATCCTGATGGACGCGCCGCCGCAGCAGGAGGACTGCCGTCCGTTCCTGCACGTGGCGCGCATGCTGCGGAGCTGGGGCCTGAACGCGCCGGAGGCCATCGCCGAGGACTTGCAGCGGGGCTTTCTGCTGCTGTCCGACCTGGGCACGCAGACCTTCCTGCATGTCATCAACCCGGATAACGCCGACGCGCTGTTCGGCGACGCGGTGGACGCCCTGTTGCGCATGCAGCGCGCGTCCGTCGCCGATCCGGAGACCGCGCGGCTGCCGCCGTACGACGCCGCGCTGCTGTGGCGTGAGGTCAGGCTGTTCCCGGACTGGTACTTGGCTCGACACCTGCGCGTGACGCCCAGTGCCGAGGAGATCAATGAGCTGGAGCGGGTGATGGGCCTGCTGGTGGACTCGGCCGTGGCGCAGCCACGCGTGTTCGTGCACCGCGACTACATGCCGCGCAACCTGATGCTCAGCGCGCCGAACCCCGGCATCCTGGATTTCCAGGACGCGGTCTACGGCCCGATCGGCTACGACGCCGTGTGCCTGTTCAAGGACGCCTTCCTGAGCTGGCCGCCGGAGCGCGTGCGCGGCTGGATCGAGCACTACTGGGCGGGCGCGCGCCGCGCCGGCCTGCCGGCGCCGGCGAGCTTCCCCGAGTTCTGGCGCGACGTGGAGTGGATGGGCCTGCAGCGCCATCTCAAGGTGCTGGGCATCTTCGCGCGCCTGACCTATCGCGACGGCAAGGCGCACTACGTGGCCGACACGCCGCGCTTCGTGCGCTACGTGATGGAGGTCGCCCCGCGCTATCCCGAGCTGGCGCCGCTAGCGGCGCTGTTCGAGAAGCACGTGCTGCCGGTCGTGCCGCTGTGAAGGTCATGATCCTGGCGGCCGGCCGCGGCGAACGCATGCGCCCGCTGACCGACACGCTGCCCAAGCCGCTGATCCCGGTCGCCGGCAAGCCGCTGATCCAGCACCACATCGAAAACCTGCGCGGCGCCGGACTGCACCACTTCGTGGTCAACCTCGGCTGGCTCGGCGAGCGCATCCACGAGGCGCTGGGCGACGGCTCGCGCCTGGGCGTGCAGATCAAGTATTCGAAGGAGGGCTGGCCGGCACTGGAGAGCGGCGGCGGTATCCATCATGCGCTGCCGCTGCTGGGCGCCGACCCGTTCATCGTCGTCAATGGCGACGTCTACGCGGATTTCCCCTGGCCCAAGCTGGTGCTGGCCGCGCACCGCCTGCCGGCCAGCGACCTCGCGCACCTGGTGATGGTGCCCAACCCCGAGCACAACACCAGGGGCGACTTCGCTCTGGAAGCCGGCCGCATCGGAGTCGGCGGCGAGCGCTACACCTTCAGCGGCATTTCCGTGCACCGGCCCGAGCTATTCGACGGCTGCGCACCCGGCCACTTCCCGATGCTGCCGCTGTGGCGCAAGGCGGCCGAGCAGGGCCGCATGAGCGGCGAAGTGTTCCGCGGCCTATGGTCGGACGTGGGGACGCGCGAGCGGCTGGCGAAGCTGGAGCGGCGGCTGACGGGCTGAGGGACGCTGCGCGCGCCGCCTACTTCCGCGTACGCGACAGAAACTTCTCGACGGCGGATCGGAGCCCGGGAACCTTGTTCGATACCACATCCCACAGGATGTCGGAATCGAGACCAAAGTACGCATGCGCAATGTGGTCGCGAAGTCCGGCAGTCCCACGCCATTCTACTTCGGGGGATCGCGATCAGAACCGCATCGGGTAAGTGCTTCGACGCTTCGCCGATGATCTCCAGGTTCCGTACCGTCGCGTCGAACGTCTTGCTGTCGGCCTGAAACTGGTCCTGTGTCATTCCCCGCGTGTAATCCGTCACCTTCGCGCAGGCCGTCTGTATGTCTTCGAGATAGAGCAGCCAGTCACGCGACGTGGATCGCGTCGCGCTCGATGGTCGGGCGAAGGCGCGGCCGCAGGGCGCCGCGGGTCACCAAATCAATCCGTTTGTGCAGCAGGTCTTCCAGGAAGAACTTAAGGTCCATATAGCCGTCGAAAGTCGGACGGCCGCCGAACTCGACCAGAAAATCAACGTCGCTGTCTTCGCGCGCCTCGTTGCGCGCGTGCGAGCCGAAGAGATAAAGCTCCTTGACGCCGAACTTCGCGTGCAGCTCGGCGGAATGTTGCTGCAGCAACTTCAAGAGTTCATCTCGGGTCATGGCACGTGGGATTGTACCAACCCATGCGCCTGCCGGTCCGCGTGGTACGACGAGCGCACCATCGGCCCGCTGGCCACGTGCGAGAAGCCCATCCGCTCGCCCAGCACGCGCAGGCGCTCGAACTCGTCGGGATGCACGTAGCGCGACACCGGCAGGTGGTGGCGCGAGGGCTGGAGGTACTGGCCCAGCGTGAGCATGTTGACGCCGTGCGCGCGCAGGTCGGCCATCACCTGCTCGATCTCCGCGATCTCCTCGCCCAGGCCCAGCATCAGGCCGGACTTGGTCGGCACCTCCGGGTGCAGTGCCTTGAAGCGTTCCAGCAGGTCCAGCGACCAGTCGTAGTCGGAGCCGGGGCGCGCCAGCTTGTACAGGCGCGGCACGGTTTCCAGGTTGTGGTTGAACACGTCCGGCGGCGCGTCCTTGAAGACCGTCAGCGCCGGGTCCATGCGGCCGCGGAAATCGGGGACCAGGACCTCGATGGTGATGCTGGGCGACAGCGCGCGCGTCCCGCGGATGCAGGCGGCGAAGTGCGCGGCGCCGCCGTCCTTGAGGTCGTCGCGGTCCACGCTGGTGACGACCACGTAGCGCAGGCCCATGTCGCGGATGGTGCGCGCGAGGTTGACCGGCTCGTTGTCGTCCAGCGGGTTCGGACGGCCGTGCGCGACGTCGCAGAACGGGCAACGCCGCGTGCAGATGTCGCCCATGATCATGAAGGTCGCGGTGCCGTGGCCGAAGCATTCGCCCAGGTTGGGGCAGGCGGCTTCCTCGCACACCGTGTGCAGCTTGTTCGCGCGCAGCGCCGCCTTGATGCGTGCAACTTCCGGCGTGCCCTGGCTCTTGGCGCGGATCCAGGTCGGCTTGCGCAGCGGCGCGGCGGTCGCTTCGATCTTGACCGGGATGCGCGCCATCTTCTCCGCGGCGCGCAGCTTGACGCCCTGCACCACGGGGGCGGGCTTGGAAGGAGGGGTGGAGTCGGCGCTCACGTCAGACGGCTCGAAACAGGAGGCCGCCATTGTACCCGAGCCGGCCTCAGTGACCGGGATGACCCTCGGCGCCCGGCCGGAAGCGGAATACCTGATACGGCGCGTGCTCGCGCACGCTGGACGGCGGCAGGCCGATCGCCTGGTGCAGGCTGGAGCAGCTCACGTAAAGCCAGCCGTCCGGGCCGAAGGAAAAGCCGTCCGGCCAGCGCAGCCGATCGGTCTTCACCAGCGTTTCCAGCGACTTGTCCGGCCGCAGGCGCAAGAGTGCCGAGTGCTCGAGGTCGGAGATGTAGATGTTGCCGGCGCTGTCGGTGCTCAGGCCGTCCGACATGGTCTTGTCCGCGAATGCCTCGACCCGCGCCGCAAGGACTTCGGCCGGAAGCGCGGCATCGCGCAGGTCGGCCGCGCGCACGCGGTATAGCCGCCGGCTGGTGACGGGCGCGAAATAAAGCCATTCGCCCGCCCGGTCCAGGGCGATGGAGTCCACGCCCGGCCGGATGTCGACCAGGCCGAAGGCGCGCATGGCGCGGCCCTGCACCACCGGCACATAGTTTTCGGGCGTGACCGAGGCGTGTCCTTGAAGCAGGCGGCGCGCGGTCTTCGTCGCGGTGTCGTAAACGACCAGCGCGGGGGTCTGCGCGAAGAAGCTGGCGTCGGCGATGTAGATCGCGCCGCCGTCCGGCGCCACCTGGAAGTCGTTGAGGTGCGAGCCCAGGCCCGCGACCTCGCGCGGGAACTCGTACTCGTGCACCACCGCGCCGCTGGCGAGGTCGAAGGCCAGCAGCCGGCCGGCATGCACGCCGTGGCCGCCGTTGTCGAGCGTCCACAGGCGGTTCTGGCGGTCGATGCGCAGGGACAGCACGTCGCGGAAATGGCGCGGCTCGCCGGCGCCGGTCTGGAAGGCCTCGTTGGGGAACGGCCGCATGGCGCCGCCGACCAGCTCCACGACTTTCAGCCTGGGTCGCGCCTCCGGATGCAGCGTCACAAATATGCGGCCGTCGGCCGCCACCGCGATGTTGCCGGGCGGCGTCGGCAAATCCGCGACGCGCTCCAGCGCGGACTCCGCGAATTGCGGCGCGCCGCTGCGGTCGGGAAAATCGGCGCCGCCGCCGCCGTAGCGCAGGCGCAGCAGGCCCGCGAGGGCCAGCGCCAGGACGAGCAGCGCCGCCAGCAGCCTCTTGAGAAAGCGTCCGCTCAAGTCTCGGTGCCCGGCGTCGCCGGCGCCGCGGCGCGGAACAGCGGGCGCATGCGGTTCACCAGCCAGCAGAACAGGTCGGCGGTGCGCTCGGCGTCGTAGATCGCCGAATGCGCCTCGCCGGCGTTGTACGGCAGGCCGGCGGCCTCCAGCGCGCGCGCCAGCACGGTCTGGCCCAGCGCGGCGCCGGCCAGGGTCACGGTGTCGAACACGCTGAAGGGATGCAGCGGGCTGCGCTTGTAGTTGCTGCGCGCGCAGGCGGCGTTGACGAAGCCGAGGTCGAAGTGGGCGTTGTGGCCGACCAGGATCGCGCGCGAGCAGCCGATCTCGGACGCCGCCTTGCGCACCGGCTTGAACACCTTGTCCAGCGCCTCCCGCTCCGGCACCGCCAGTCGCAGCGGATGGTCGACGACGATGCCGTTGACCTCCAGCGCCGCCTTCTCGATGTTGGCGCCGGGGAAGGGCTCGACGTGCGCCGCATGTGTTTCGCCGCGCACCAGCTCGCCCCGCTCGTCGATCCCGATCATGACGACCGCGATTTCGAGCAGCGCATCGGTCTGGGCATTGAAGCCGCCGGTCTCGACGTCGACGACCACGGGCAGGAAGCCGCGGAAGCGTTGCGCCATCGGCGCGTAAGGGGGCAGGGGTTCCATGGGAAAACAGGCGAAAGAGCGGCCGCACTATAGCACCGGGAGCCGTATAATCCGCGCCCCTCCTCGTTCCGACAGCTTTCGGGGCATTTCGATGCAAAAGGTCAAGAAGGTCGCGCTCGCGTACTCCGGCGGACTGGACACGTCCGTCATCCTCAAGTGGCTGCAAGACACCTACCGGTGCGAGGTGGTGACGTTTACCGCCGACATCGGCCAGGGCGAGGAGCTGGACAGCGTGCGCCCCAAGGCGCAGCAGTTCGGCGTGAAGGAAATCTTCATTGACGATCTGCGCGAAGAGTTCGTGCGCGACTTCGTGTTCCCGATGTTCCGCGCCAACGCGATCTACGAGGGCGAGTACCTGCTCGGCACCTCCATCGCGCGGCCGCTGATCGCCAAGCGGCTGGTCGAGATCGCGCGCCAGACCGGCTGCGATGCCATCGCCCACGGCGCCACCGGCAAGGGCAACGACCAGGTGCGCTTCGAGCTGGGCGCCTACGCGCTGTGGCCGGAGGCCAAGGTCATCGCGCCCTGGCGCGAGTGGGACTTGAACTCGCGCGAGAAGCTGCTGGCCTACGCCGAGCGGCACGGCATCCCGATCGCCAAGAAGAAGGGCGGCGGCTCGCCGTACTCGATGGACGCCAACGCGCTGCACATCTCCTACGAGGGCGGCGGCCTGGAAGACCCGTGGTGGAACCCGCCGGACGACATCTGGCGCTGGACCAAGAATCCGGAAGACGCGCCCAACGAGCCGGAGGTCATCACCCTCGGCTACGACAAGGGCGACCCGGTCTCGCTCAACGGCAAGACGCTGACGCCGTACGCGCTGCTCGCCGCGCTGAACGAGCTGGGCGGCAAGCACGGCATCGGCCGGCTCGACCTGGTCGAGAACCGCTACGTCGGCATCAAGTCGCGCGGCTGCTACGAGACGCCGGGCGGCACCATTCTGCTCAAGGCGCACCGCGCCATCGAGTCGCTGACGCTGGACCGCGAGGTTGCGCACCTCAAGGACGAGCTGATGCCGCGCTACGCCAGCCTGATCTACAACGGCTACTGGTGGAGCCCGGAGCGCCGCATGCTCCAGGCGATGATCGACCAGTCGCAGCAGAAGGCGAACGGCGAGGTGCGCCTGAAGCTGTACAAGGGTTCGGTGCTGGTGCTGGGCCGCCGCTCGCCGGACTCGCTGTTCGACGCGCGTCTTTCGACCTTCGAGGACGACCGCGGCGCCTACAACCAGAAGGACGCGGAAGGCTTCATCCGCCTGAACGGCCTGCGCCTGCGCACGGCCGCCAAGCGCGACCAGAAGTAGGTGGCGGGTGGGCGAGGGGTTTCTTCCCAAGTGGATTGAGGCCAACGGCACCCAGTTCGCGTACCTGGAGGCCGGCGAAGGCCCGCTCGTCCTCTGCCTGCACGGCTTCCCCGACACGGCCTGGAGCTTCCGGCCGCTGCTTTCGGCCCTGGCCGGCGCCGGCTTTCGCGCGGTGGCGCCGTTCATGCGCGGCTACGCGCCGAGCGCGATTCCGGCCGACGGCGACTACCGCCCGACCGTGCTGGCGCGCGACGTGGTGGCGCTGACCGACCACTTCGGTGCGCGGCAGGCCTGCGTCGTCGGCCACGACTGGGGCGCCGTCGCCGCCTACACGGCCGCGACCCTGCGCCCGGACCGCGTCACCCGCGTCGTCGCCGCCGCCGTACCGCATCCGCGCCGCTTCCTCCTGCGGCCGACCTTGGCGCAACTGCGGCGTTCGCGCTACATGGCGCTCTTCCAGTTGCGCGGCATCGCCGAGCGGCGCGTGGCGGCGAATCGGTTCGCTTGGCTGGATGGGCTGATCCGCGAGTGGTCGCCGGGCTGGAATTGCGCCGAGGACGACCTGGCGCCGATCAAGGCCGACCTCGCCGATCCGGCGCGCCTGCGCGCCGCGCTGGGCTACTACCGCGCGCTGCCGAAGGACCTGTTCCGCCCGGAGGCCTGGCAGTTGCTGGCGCACCCCCTGCCGGTGCCGGCGCGCGTGATCTACGGCGAGGACGACGGCTGCATCGGCGCGGAGATGTTCCATGGCATGGAGCACCTGTTCGGCGCCGGCCTGGACCTCTGCCCGATGGAAGGCGTCGGCCACTTCATGCACTGCGAGCACCCGGCGGAGTTCAACCGGCGGGTGGTGGAGTTCCTGCGGGTATAGCCTGCGTCTCTCACCGCCCTTCTGCTGCGGCCGCGCAGGAGCCGTCCTCGCGACGAACGGCGGTGGGAAATGCAGGCTAGAAATTCACGCGCACGCCGCCGGCCAGCGTATCGGCGTCGTCGGAAGTCGCGTATTCGCCGAACAGCGCGAAGCGCGGGCCCAGATGCAGCAGCGCGCGGCCGGCGATCGAGGTCTCCGAGTCGTCGAAGATATCCAGGTAGGTGGCGAAGCCCTGCAGTTCCAGCGCGCCGGTCGGCTGCCCGCGCACGCCAAGGCGCAAGGCGTAGCCGGTGTCGTCGTCTTCCAGCGCGGCGAAATCGCCGTTGCCGTCTGCTTCCTGGTACACGATGCCGGCCATGCCGACGACGTCGGCCGAGCCCCCGAGCGCGTGGTGCGCGCCCAACGCAGCCGCCAGGGTTTGTGCGCCGATCGAGCCGCTCAAGCCCCCGAGGCTGAAATCCTCGGACTCCACGCGCGAAAAATGGCCGAGCAGGAAGCAGCGGTCGGACAGGGCGGCAGAAACTTCCGCGCCGAACCCGTCGACGTCCACGTCGAACTCGTCGGGTTCGATGCGGATATAGCTCAGGTCCAGGTAGTCGTACGAAAGCCCGGCCGCCTGCGCCGCATGCAGCGGCATGGCGATCGAGCAGGCGGCGGCCAGCATCCGGAATCCATTCATGGCGACCTCCTTCCGTTGGAGCGCCGCCGGCGCGGCGCGCGCTACTTGGGTGCCATCCTGAGAGCGCCGTCGAGCCGAATAGTTTCACCATTCAGCATCGGATTCTCGATGACCTGCTGCGCCAGCAGGGCGAACTCGGCCGGGCGGCCCAGGCGCGCCGGGAAAGGTACGGTCTTGCCCAGCGAGTCCTGCACGTCCTTGGGCAGGCCGGCCATCATCGGCGTCTCGAACAGGCCGGGCGCGACGGTCACGCAGCGGATGCCGTAGCGCGCCAGCTCGCGCGCGACCGGCAGGGTCATGCCGACGACGCCGGCCTTGGACGCGGCGTAGGCGGCCTGGCCGATCTGGCCGTCGAAGGCGGCGACCGACGCGGTGTTGACGATCACGCCGCGCTCGCCTTCCTCGTTCGCCGGCTGCTTGCTCATCGCCTCCGCCGCCAGGCGCAGGACGTTGAAGGTGCCCACGAGGTTGATGTTGATGCAGCGCGCAAAGCTGGCGAGCGCATGCGGGCCTTCCTTGCCCACGACCTTCTCGCCCACCGCGATGCCGGCGCAATTGACCACGCCGTGCAGCGCGCGGTAGTGGTCCAGGGTTGCCACGACGGCGCGCTGTACGTCGGCTTCCGAGGTCACGTCCACCTTCTCGAACCAGGCGTTGTCGCCCAGCTCATGCGCGAGCTGGCGGCCGGCGTTTTCGCCGAGGTCCGCGATCAGGACGCGCGCGCCGAGCTTGACCAGTCGGCGTGCCGTGGCGGCGCCCAGGCCGGAGGCGCCGCCGGTGACGAGAAACGTGCTGCCTTGGATTTTCATTCGAGGAATTCCGGTCGCAGACGGTTACTTGACGGTGATCGCGATCTTCTCGGAAGCGACCGCCGGGTTGTGCGGCTGGTGCTTCCAGTCGCCCAGCACCAGCTGCAGCGTGTGCTTGCCGGGCTTCAACTCCAGCGTGGTCTCGGTCTGGCCGCCGCCGAAGTGCTTGACCTGGTCGTTCGCCGGCAACGGCGCATTCGGATCCACGGCCGGCTCGTCGATCAGCACGTGGTGGTGGCCGGTGTTCTCCTTCTGCGTGCCGGCGGGCGCCACGCCCATTCCGGACAGGCCGAACACGACCCTGACCGGGGTCGTCACCTCGGCGCCGTTCTTCGGCTCGATGAAATACGCCTTGGCGCCGGCCGGCGAAGGCGTGGTGTCCATGCCGATCTTCGCCAGGCCCTGCGCCTTGAGGTTCTTGGCGGTGTCGGACTGTGCGGCGGCCTTGGCCTTGTCTTTGAAGCTCGTGCCGCTCTTGTCTTCGGCGGCGGCGGGCAGCGCAAGCATAGACAGCGTCAAAGCGAGCGGCAGGAGGCGGCGCATGGCGATTTCCTTCTCGTGCGAGGGGGCAAAATTCTACTCATGTGGACGCAGGTCGCAAAACCGCGTCCGGCGTAAGCCGGCCAAACCCTGTATAGTGCGCGCCAAGTTTGCCGTGGCGCGGTCCGGTTCGCGCTTTGGGATATCCCAGCCGCAGACTGTCGCGCGGCGCCATCCGGCTCTCTCGATCTCAGCCATAAATCAAGCTGCCTGAACCGGTTCCCCAGAGATTTTTGGGTACGGGCGCATCAGGAGCTTCAATGTCATTCGATTCACTTGGGCTGGCCGACGGCCTTTTGCGCGCCGTCGCCGGCCAGGGCTATTCCATGCCCACGCCGATCCAGGCCCAGGCCATCCCCGTGATCCTGTCGGGCCGCGACCTGCTGGCCTCGGCCCAGACCGGCACCGGCAAGACCGCGGCCTTCACCCTGCCGCTGTTGCAGCGCCTGGCGCCCAACGGCGCGCCCGGCCGCGCGCCGCGCGCGCTGGTGCTGGTGCCCACGCGCGAGCTGGCGGCGCAGGTGCTGGAGTCCGTGCGCACCTACGGCGAGCACGCCGGCCATCGCGCCGCCGCGGTGTTCGGCGGCGTCAGCATCAATCCGCAGATCGACCTCTTGCGCCGCGGTCTGGACATCCTGGTGGCGACGCCCGGCCGCCTGCTGGACCACGCGCAGCAGCGCACGGTGGACCTGTCCGCGGTGCAGGTGCTGGTGCTGGACGAGGCCGACCGCATGCTCGACATGGGTTTCATCCACGACATCAAGCGCGTGCTGGCCAAGCTCCCGCCGCAACGCCAGAACCTGCTGTTCTCGGCCACGTACTCCAACGACATCCGCCGCCTGGCCGACGGCCTCTTGCGCGATCCGGCGCGCGTCGACGTGGCGCCGCGCAACGCGCCGGCCGAGCGCGTCAGCCAGCGCATCCACCCGGTGGACAAGCCCGGCAAGCAGCCGCTGCTGTCGCACCTGATCCGCTCCGGCGACTGGCGGCAGACCCTGGTGTTCGTGCGCACCAAGCACGGCGCCAACCGCCTGGCCGAGCAGTTGCAGCGCGACGGCATCGCCTGCGCGGCGCTGCACGGCAACAAGTCGCAGAACGCGCGCACGCGCGCGCTGGCCGACTTCAAGGCCAACCGCCTGCGCGTGCTGGTCGCCACCGACATCGCCGCGCGCGGCCTGGACATCGACCAGTTGCCGCACGTGGTCAACTACGAGCTGCCCAACGTGCCGGAGGACTACGTCCATCGCATCGGCCGCACCGGCCGCGCCGGCGCCGAGGGCGAGGCGGTGTCGCTGGTGAGCGCGGACGAGCGCGACAACCTGCGCGGCATCGAAAAGCTGCTCGGCCGGCAGATCCCGTCGTCGGTCGTGGAGGGCTTCGCGCCGGGGTCGTTCCGGCCCAAGACGCCCGCACAGCAGCCGCAGCAACGCCAGGCGCAGCCGCGCCAGGCGCAGGCGCCGCGCCCGCAGCACGGCAACGAAAAGCGGCGGCAGGACAGCCCCGGCCGACCGCAGGCGCACAACGGCCACAGCCGCCACCACAACGGGAACGCCCCGCGCCGCGACTCGCGCGGCGGCCGGCCCAGCCGCTTTCACTGACAGAAGGAGCGCAACATGAAACGCATTTTCGCCGGCAACCTGCCGCCGGACACCAACGAGAAAGAGCTGACCGAGCTGTTCTCGGCCTTCGGGCGCGTGCGCTCGCTGACCCTGCCGCGCGACGTGTTCTCCGGCAAGGCGCGCGGCTTCGGCTTCATCGAGATGGAAGGCCACCACGCGCGCGCCGCCATCGCGGGCCTCAACGGCAAGGACTTCCGCGGCCGCCCGCTGAAGGTGAACGAGGAGCGGCCCAAGGACGACAAGGGCCGCGGACGCAGGCGCTAAACGGCTTTCAGCTCCCGCACGCCGGCGGGCGCGCCCAGGATCAGCACGTCCGCCGGACGCCGCGCGAACAGGCCCACGCAGACCACGCCGGCGAGCTGGTTGATCTCGGTCTCCAGCTTGACCGGGTCGGTAATGGACAGCCCGCCGACGTCGAGGATCACGTTGCCGTTGTCGGTGGTGAAGCCCTCGCGCAGGCGCGGAATTCCGCCGAGCTTGGTCAGCTCGCGCGCCACGTAGCTGCGCGCCATCGGGATCGTTTCCACCGGCAGCGGGAACTTGCCCAGCACCGGCACCAGCTTGGACTCGTCCGCGATGCAGACGAACCGGCGGCTGGCCGCGGCGACGATCTTCTCGCGCGTCAGCGCGCCGCCGCCGCCCTTGATCAGGCGCAGGTGCGGATCGGACTCGTCGGCGCCGTCCACGTAAATGGACAGCGTCCCCGCGCTGTTCAGGTCCACCACCGGAATGCCGGCGGCCTTGAGCCGCACCGTGCTGGCCTCGGAGGACGACACCGCGGCCGGCACGTCCGCGCGGCGCCCGGCCAGCAGGTCGATGAAGTGGTTGACCGTAGAGCCGGTGCCGACGCCCAGCACTTCGCCGGGGACCAGGTACTTGAGCGCGGCTTCCGCCGCTTTCCGTTTTGCCGCGTCCTGACTCATTGTTCGTAGTGGCGCTGACCAAAGATGGCGGTGCCGATGCGCACCAGCGTGGACCCTTCGGCGATGGCGGCCTCGAAGTCGTCCGACATGCCGGCCGAAAGTGTATCCAGTTCGAGTCCGTCCCGCCGCAGAGATTCAAACAGTTCGCGCAGGCGGCGGAACGGCGCGCGCGCGTCCTCGCCCGGCTGCGCAGGGGCGGGGATCGCCATCAACCCGCGCAGGCGTAGCCGCGGCAGCGCCGCCACCGCCCGGCACAGCGCCGGCGCTTCCTCAGGCGCGACGCCGGACTTGCTCCGCTCGCCCGAGATGTTGACCTGCACGCAGACCTGGAGCGGCGCCGTCCCCTCCGGACGCTGCTCGGACAGCCGGCGCGCGATCTTCTCGCGGTCCACGCCGTGCACCCAGTCGAAATGCGCGGCGATGTCGCGCGTCTTGTTGCTCTGGATCGGGCCGATGTAGTGCCAGACGATGCGCCCGCGCGGCAGCGCCGCGATCTTGGGCAGCGCCTCCTGCACGTAGCTTTCGCCGAACTCGGCCTGCCCGGCGTCGAGCGCGGCGCGCACCGCGTCGGCGCCGAAGGTCTTGCTCACCGCCAGCAGCCGCGCCGCGTCGGGCGCGCGCCCGGCCGCCGCGCAGGCCGCGCGGATGCGCGCGCGGATCGCCGTCAAGTTCTCGGAAATGCTCGGATTCATGGGTTCGTATTGCCTGCCCGGACGAACGACTATAGTGTTGCGAACGTGCACCCGCGCGCCATCCGGCCGCCGGGGGAGGAGACATGGATATCGCGCAGTTGCTGACTTTCAGCGTGAAGCAGGGCGCTTCCGACCTGCATTTGTCCGCGGGCGTCGAGCCCATGATCCGCGTCGACGGCGACGTCAAGCGCATCAACCTGCCGCCGCTCGAGCACAAGCAAGTTCATGACATGGTGTACGACATCATGAACGACAAGCAGCGCAAGGACTGGGACGAGTTCCTGGAGACCGACTTCTCGTTCGAGATACCGGGCCTGGCGCGCTTCCGCGTCAACGCCTTCAACCACTCGCGCGGCGCCGGCGCCGTGTTCCGCACCATTCCGTCCAAGATCCTGTCGCTGGAAGACCTCAAGGCGCCCGCGATCTTCAAGGAGATCGCGGAGACGCCGCGCGGCATCGTGCTGGTGACGGGGCCGACCGGCTCGGGCAAGTCCACCACGCTGGCCGGCATCATCAACCACATCAACGAGAACGAGTACGGGCACATCCTCACCATCGAGGACCCGATCGAGTTCGTGCACCCGTGCAAGAAATGCCTGATCAACCAGCGCGAGGTGCACCGCGACACGCTGGGCTTCAACGAGTCGCTGCGCTCGGCGCTGCGCGAGGACCCGGACACGATCCTGGTCGGCGAGATGCGCGACCTGGAGACCATCCGCCTCGCGCTCTCGGCGGCGGAAACCGGCCACTTGGTGTTCGGCACGCTGCACACCACCTCGGCGGCCAAGACCATGGATCGCATCATCGACGTGTTCCCGGCGGCGGAAAAGGAGATGGTGCGCTCGATGATCTCCGAGTCGCTGCGCGCGGTGATCTCGCAGACGCTGCTCAAGAAGAAGGGCGGCGGACGCGTCGCGGCCCATGAAATCCTGCTCGGCACGCCGGCGATCCGCAACCTGATCCGCGAGAACAAGGTGGCGCAGATGTACTCGGCGATCCAGACCGGCCAGAAGGACGGCATGCAGACGCTGGACCAGTGCCTCAAGGAGCTGGTGAAGAAAGGGCTGGTCGGCGTGGACGAGGCGCGCGCGAAGTCCGCCAACCCCAAGGACTTCACCGTCTAGGAGCGATTCATGGAACGCGAACAGGCAGTCAAGCTGGTGCAGCAGCTCCTCACGCTGATGAAGCAGAAGGGCGGCTCGGACCTGTTCATCACCGCGGGCTTCCCGCCCGCGATCAAGCTGGACGGCCAGATGACGCCGGTGATGGACAAGCCGCTCACGCCGGAAGCTGCGGCCATGATCATGCGCTCGCTGATGAACGACCGGCAGGTCAAGGAGTTCGAAGCCAACAACGAGTGCAACTTCGCGATCAGCCCGCCCAACATCGGCCGCTTCCGCGTCAACGCCTTCGTGCAGCAAAGCCGCGTCGGCGGCGTGCTGCGCACGATCGAGACCAAGATCCCGACCTTCGAGCAGCTCAGCCTGCCGGAGGTGCTCAAGCAGGTCATCATGACCAAGCGCGGGCTGGTGCTGATGGTCGGCGGAACGGGTTCGGGAAAGAGCACTTCTCTCGCCGCGATGATTGGCTACCGCAACGACAACTCCAAGGGTCACATCATCACGATCGAGGATCCGGTCGAGTTCGTGCATCCGCACAAGGGCTGCATCATCACCCAGCGCGAAGTCGGCGTGGACACGTTCTCCTGGGACGCGGCGCTCAAGAACACGCTGCGCCAGGCGCCGGACGTGATCCTGATCGGCGAGATCCGCACGCGCGAGACCATGGAATATGCGATCAACTTCGCCGAGACCGGCCACTTGGTGCTTGCCACGCTGCACGCCAACAGTGCCAACCAGGCGCTGGACCGCATCATCAACTTCTTCCCCGAGGAAAAGCGCGAGCAGCTGCTGATGGACCTGTCCCTGAACGTCAAGGCGATCATCTCGCAGCGACTGGTGCGCAAGGAGGGCGGCGGGCGCGCAGCGGCGATGGAGATCATGCTCAACTCGCCGCTGATCGCAGACCTGATCTTCAAGGGCGAGGTGCACCAGATCAAGGAGATCATGGCGCGCTCCAACGAGCAGGGCATGATTACCTTCGACCAGTTCCTGTTCAATCTCTTCGAGTCCGGCACGATCAGCTACGAGGAGGCGCTGCGCAATGCCGACTCGCAGAACGAGCTGCGCCTGCGCGTGAAGCTGGAGTCCAAGCGCGCCGCGCAGAACCTGCTGGAGGACCCTGCGCTGAAGCAGATGAAGATGAAGGAAGAAGATAAAGCGCAGGTGATGCGGAGGTAGTCCATGGCGGTGGCGGCGCAGGCATTCAAGATCCTTCCGTATCTCAAGCTGGCGGTCGAAAAGAACGCCTCCGACATCTTCTTCACGCCCAACGCCCCGGCGATGCTCAAGATCGAGGGCGAGATGCTGGCGGTCGGCAAGCAGGTGCTGACCGCGGAGTTCATCAAGGAGCTGGCCTACAGCATCCTGACCGAGGAGCAACAGGAGTACCTCAAGCAGCAACTGGAAATCGACCTCGCCACCGCCGCCGGCGGCCTGGGGCGCTTCCGCGTCAACATCTTCCACCAGCGCGGCACGCTGGGCATGGTGCTGCGCTACGTCAAGGCGGAGGTGCCGCGGCTGGAGGATCTGGGCGTGCCGGAGGTGCTCAAGGACCTCATCATGCACAAGCGCGGCATGATGTTGATGGTCGGCGCCACCGGCTCGGGCAAGTCCACCACGCTGGCGGCGATGATCAACCACCGCAACGAGAACTCCAGCGGGCACATCCTCACCATCGAGGACCCGATCGAGTTCCTGCACCGGAACAAGCGCTCCATCGTCAACCAGCGCGAGGTCGGCGGCGACACCCTGTCGTACGAAAACGCGCTCAAGAGCGCGCTGCGTGAAGCCCCCGATGTCATCCTGATTGGCGAGATCCGCCGCCGCGAGACCATGGAAGCCTGCATGCAGCTCGCCAACACCGGCCACCTGTCGATCTCGACGCTGCACGCCAACAACGCCTACCAGGCCCTGCAGCGCATCGTGAACCTGTATCCCGACGAACTGCGCGAGCAGCTCTACATGGACCTGTCCCTGACCCTGCGCGCCATCGTTTCGCAGCGCCTGGTGCGCCGCAAGGACGGCAAGCGCTGCGCCGCCGTCGAGGTCATGATCAACACGCCGTACATCTCCGATCTGATCCTGAACAAGCGCATCGACGAGGTGAAGGAGGCGATGGCGCAGTCCTCCGACAAGGGCATGCTGACCTTCGACAACTCCCTGTACAAGCTCTACAAGGACGGTCTCATCGATCTCGAAGAGACGCTGGCGAACGCCGACTCGCGTACAAACTTGGAAGCCAAGATCAACTTCGGTGGATAAAAGGAATCTCACGACCGGCAGGTCGTGCCCTCGCGCATGCAAATCACCGATCACCAGGCGAAGTACTTCGCGTACGAACTGATCCGGCGTACTCCGCCGGACAGCTTGGAAAAGCTCACCGGCGCAGTCGCCGGTGCGCAAGTAGATTTGAATCCGCACCAAGTGGACGCGGCGCTGTTCGCCTTCAAGTCGCCGCTTTCCAAAGGGGTGCTGCTGGCTGACGAGGTTGGCCTTGGCAAAACCATCGAGGCCGGGCTTGTCATTTCGCAGAAGTGGGCCGAGAGAAGGCGACGCATTCTTGTCATCACCCCGGCCAATCTGCGCAAGCAGTGGCACCAGGAGCTGGGCGAGAAGTTCTTCTTGCCCTGTCGCATTCTCGAAGCCAAGTCCTACAATGCCGCCATTCGTGAAGGCCGCTTCCGGCCCTTTGAGGCGGACGAACTCGTCATCTGCTCGTACCAGTTCGCCCGAGCCAAGGCCGCAGATGTGGCCAATACGCCATGGGACCTTGTGGTCATTGACGAAGCGCACCGTCTGCGCAACGTCTACAAGCCGACCAATATCATCGCCAACACGCTGAAGAAGGCCCTCGAAGGCCGTCACAAGCTGCTGCTTACCGCGACGCCTCTGCAGAACTCGCTATTGGAGCTGTTCGGTCTCGTCAGCATCATTGACGAGCATGCGTTTGGCGACGTGAAAAGCTTTCGCGAGCAATTTGGAAACCTGAGTCAGGAGCAAGTCTTTAACGCGCTCAAGGCCCGGCTCAGGCCGCTGTGCCATCGCACGCTGCGCCGACAGGTGACGGCCTATATCCCCTACACCCGCCGCCTGCCGCTGGTGGAGGAATTCACGCCGGAACAGGCGGAAGACGAGCTTTACGCGCTGGTTTCGGAATATCTCCAGCGCCCCAACTTGCAGGCGCTGCCTGCTGGACAGCGTTCCCTGATGACGCTGGTGCTGCGCAAACTGCTTGCGTCCAGCACCTTCGCCATTGCCGGCGCCCTGCAATCTATAGCGGACCGGCTGCGCGGCAAACTCAAGAGGCAGGCGCCCGCCACCACGCTGGAAGAGGAACTGGATCAGGACTACGAAGCCCTCGACGAGACCGCCGAAGAGTGGCCGGACGAGCCTGAGGAGCCGTTGAGCGATAGCGACATTAAGGCCATCGAACAGGAAATCGCAGACCTCGACGCCTTTGCGCGCCTCGCCACGTCCATAGACCACAACGCCAAGGGCAAGGCGCTGCTCAAGGCCCTAAAGGTGGCGATGGACAAGGCGGTCTCGCTCGGCGCGGCGCAGAAGGCAATCGTCTTCACCGAGTCCCGCCGTACGCAGAACTACCTGCTTCGGGTGCTCGCCGACAGCCCCTGGAAGGACGGCATCGTCCTGTTCAACGGTTCCAACACCGACGAGCGCTCCAAGGCGATCTATGCCGCCTGGGTGGAGCGCCATCAGGGCACGGACCGCATCACGGGCTCGCGATCCGCTGACATGCGGTCCGCCCTCGTGGATTATTTCCGCGAGAACGGCCAGATCATGATTGCCACCGAGGCGGCGGCGGAAGGCATCAATCTGCAGTTCTGCTCTCTGGTCGTGAACTACGACCTGCCCTGGAATCCGCAGCGCATCGAACAGCGCATCGGCCGCTGTCACCGCTACGGCCAGAAGCACGACGTCGTCGTCGTCAACTTTCTCAACCGCAAGAACCAGGCGGAGCGGATCACGGCGCCGCGGATTTCAGCGCGCAATTGTGCCGCGAGGCCGGCTGGCGCGCGCTGGACCCTTTGCAGTTCGAGCGCGCGCGCCAATTGATCGCCGCTTTGCGCGGGGACGCCGCCTTGCTGGAGCTGGACGACCGCGAAATGGCGAAGGCTTTGCGCGTGGTGGAGACGCAGGGCGACGAGTTGATCCCCAACGTGGCGGGTCTGCTGTTGTTCGGCCGGCCGGCGGAGCTTGAGCGGCATTTGCCGACGCACGAGGCGGCGTTTCAGGTGCTGACGGCGGATGCGGATGTGCGCGTCAACGATTTCTTCCGGCAGCCTTTGCTTGAGTTGGCGGAGCTGATGCTGGCGCGTTTCGACGCGCGGGTGCAGGAGCGGGAAGTCCCCGTGGGTTTGATCCGGGTGCCGGTGCCGGATTACTCACGCAGCGCATTCCGCGAGGCCCTGCTGAACGCCTTGTTCCACCGCGATTACCGGCGGCTGGCGGCGGTGTATGTGCAGTGGCACCCCGACCGGTTGGAAATGAGCAGCCCCGGCGGATTTCCGGATGGCGTCCGGCCGGACAACATCCTGGTGCATGAGCCCTTGCCCCGGAATCCGCGTTTGTACGCGGCGGCCAAGCGCATTGGTCTTGTCGAGCAGACCGGCCGCGGCGTGGACCGTGTGTATCTCGGCCAGCTTCGCTACGGGCGGCCCGCGCCGGACTATCTGCGTTCGGATGCGACCGGAGTGCGACTCACGCTGCGCGGCGGGCGGGAGTCCCTGGATTTCGCGGCGCTGGTGTTCGAGCGCGAGCGCCAGCGGGGGCCGTTGACGGTGGATCAGATGATTGTGCTGAACCGCCTTTTCCATGAGCGCCGCGTAACGTCCGACGAGGTTTCGGCCGACATGCAACGGCCTGTGGCCGACGCTCGGGCGGTGCTGGAGCGGCTGATGGAAGAGGGTTTGGTCGAGGCCCGGGGTGAGCGGCGGGGGCGCGTGTATCACCTTGCGGCTCCGCTTTATCAGGCGGTCGGGCGACCGGAGGCCTATGTGCGAGTGCATGGGCTGGACCCCATTCGTCAGGAGGCCGCGGTATTGCAGTTCGTCCAGGCGCATGGGCGGATCAAGCGCGAGAACGTGATGGAGCTGTGCGGACTGACCGGCATGCAGGCCACCCGTCTGCTGGGTCGGCTGGTGGGGGAGGGCAAGCTGCTGAGGAAGGGGGTAGGGCGCTGGAGCGTTTATGAGGATGCGACTTCGTGAGCGCCTAAGAACGGCTATGAACGCCTATGAACGCGTGCGCAGCGTTATCGCATTGTTTCTAAAAAGAATCCATATCTGAGGCTGTCACGCCTATGAACCGCCACGTCAACGCTATCGCCGGCCGTTTGAGCCTGCGCCCCCCGCAGCGGCGTTCCTTGGAGCTGCTGGACCGGGTGACGGAGATCCTTCCGCCGCGGAAGGGGGCGGATGTGACGGCGTCACTGGAAATCATCCGTAGCGAGTTTCCTTCGGTAACGGACTTCGAGCGCGAGTTTCCGTCGCTGTGTTTCGCTCTGGCGACGGGTGTCGGCAAGACGCGGTTGATGGGAGCGTTCATCAGCTATCTGCATCTGGCGCACGGCATCGACAACTTCTTCGTGCTCGCGCCGAACCTGACCATCTACAACAAGCTGATCGCCGATTTCGAGGACCGGCAAAGCCCCAAGTACGTGTTCAAGGGCATTGCCGAATTCGCGATCGACCCGCCGGAGATCATCACCGGCGATACTTACGAGGCGAAGGCGGGCTCGCTGTTTTCGGATTTGGTGCGTTGCAAGGTCAATATCTTCAACATCTCCAAGATCAATTCCGAAGTGCGCGGCGGCAAGTCGCCGCGCATCAAGCGGCTGTCGGAATACATCGGCCAGAGTTATTTCGACTACCTGGCGGGCCTGCCCGACCTGGTTCTGCTGATGGACGAATCGCACCGCTATCGCGCCAGCGCCGGCGTGCGGGCGATCAACGAACTCAAGCCGATCCTGGGCCTGGAATTGACGGCGACGCCGTTTGTCGAATCCGGCAAGGGCGCGGTGCCGTTCAAGAACGTGATATTCGACTACCCGCTGAGTGCCGCCATGGCGGATGGCTTCGTCAAGGAGCCGGCGGTGGTCACGCGCAAGAACTTCAATCCAGCGGGCATGTCCCCGGAAGAAATCGAGCGCTTGAAACTGGAGGATGGCATCCGCCTGCATGAAAGCGTGAAGGTGGATCTGGAAACATATGCCCGCGAGAACGGGCACCGCATCGTCAAGCCCTTCCTGCTGGTGATCGCCCGCGATACCACGCATGCGGCGGCGCTGCTGCAGTTGATTCAGTCCGAGGCGTTTTTCGAGGGGCGCTACAAGGACAAGGTCATCCAGGTGGATTCGAGCAAGTCCGGCGCGGAAGAGGAGGAAATGATCCAGCGTCTGCTAAAGGTGGAATCCACCGACGAGCCGACCGAGATCGTAATTCACGTCAACATGCTCAAGGAAGGCTGGGACGTGACCAATCTGTACACGATCGTGCCGCTGCGCGCGGCGAATGCGCGTGTTCTGATCGAGCAGTCCATCGGCCGTGGCCTGCGCCTGCCGTACGGCAAACGCACCGGCATTTCCGCGGTGGACCGGCTCAACATCGTCGCGCATGACCGCTTCCAGGAAATCCTGAACGAGGCGAGCCAGCCCAATTCGCCCATACGCTTGCAGTCGGTCGTGCTGGATGCGGAGCGGCTCAAGGCCGGAACCGCGACGGTGGTCTCGCAGTCGCGGCTGGCGACTCAATTGGGCCTGCGTCCGCCTCAGATGACCGGGACGACGACGGTTGCCGGCGAGGTGGAAAAGTCCGGCTTCGTAAGGCCCGAAGAGCTGGCGGTTGCTCAACTGGCGTATGACGTCATCCAGAAGCTTGGCGATCAGCCGGCGGTTCTGCCGTCCGTCGAACACCTGAGGAAGCCGGAAGTCCAGGCGGCCATTGTCAAAGCCGTGCGGGAGCGGCAGGCGCCTCAGCTTGAACTGGATGGTGTGGACCCCGGGTTGGACATCGCCGCCGTCGTCGCGAAGACGGCGAGCCTCGTTGCGGACCACCCCGGTGGCCACCCAAATTCCCCCAGTCGTGGCCACTTCAAATTCCCCCAGTTGACAGCGTGACGTAGCGCCGTTCCGCGGTGTTCGCGGTGACGGTGG
This sequence comes from Gammaproteobacteria bacterium, assembly GCA_016182805.1. Classification (GTDB taxonomy): domain Bacteria; phylum Pseudomonadota; class Gammaproteobacteria; order Nevskiales; family Nevskiaceae; genus JACPFV01. Next base: position 40 of record JACPFV010000022.1, on the reverse strand, counting down.
CGGCCGGACATCATCGCGCCCTTTTTCCGAAGGGGCTCTG
>JACPFV010000021.1 GCA_016182805.1 Gammaproteobacteria bacterium | reverse complement strand
TGATCAGCTTTCGCGACCTGTGGATGCAGGCGCAGGGCTACGTCTGAACTCCATGTGCGCCCGTGAACTGAACCGCCCGGTGCGGACCCGCATGCCGGGTGGTGTGGGGAGGGCTGATTAAAAGTCAGCCCTTACCCGATTTCCGCACTCTCGTGCGCCTGACCTACAACGACCTGCCGGGCGGCATCGCCCTGTACCCGGCGCTCGTGTACCTGCACGATCTCAAGGGCATCTCGCCCGCGCCGATCGTCAACTTCATCGAGGGCCGCAAGGTCGCGATCGGCAACCTGACCGCCGAGTTCGGCACCGACTGGACCGCCGGCCTGACCTACCAGGCGTTCTCCGGCGGCGGCACGCACCACCGGCTGCGCGACCGCGACAACGTGTCGGCGTATATCGCGTACGCGTTCTAGCGGGCGCGCTGCTTACTGTTGCGGCGCGGGTTCCAGCGCCACGCTCAGCCCGACGCGCACGAGGCGGACGCCGATGTCGAACCGCATCGCCGCCGGCGCGCCCAGCCCGGCCAGCCAGGCGTCGACCGAGGCGCGCTCGCCCGGGTCGAGGCTGCGGTAGTCGTCCAGGACGCGCTGCATCATCCACAACGTGTACGGCATCGCCTGCCGCCGGAACGTCCCGTCGCCCATGGGGAACCCGATGCGACCGAGTGCGCGCGGAAGGCGCCGGCGTCCGGGCGGCAGCGCGGGCAGGGCCCGATGCAGCTCGTCGCGGATGGCGGCGACCATCGGGTAGAACTCCTTGAACACCGCGTCCAGCAGCGGCCGCAGCGTGGGCGGGATCGTGTCGCCGGGCAGGAACTCGCCGCTGCCGGGGCGCGGGGCGTTCATGCGCGCGATCCAGTCCTTCAGATGGGGGCGGCGCCCGACCAGCTCGCGCTTGGGCATCGGGTCGCGGCCCAGGTGGCCGTACAGGGGCCCGAGCAGGGCGAAGTCGGCGACCGACGGCTTGGTGCCGAACAGGTAGGGCAGGGCGGCGAAGTGGCGCTCGAGCGCGTCGAGGGTGTTTTCGGTCCAGCGCTCCATCAGCGCGTGCTGCTCCGGCACCACGCCGACCGAGGGCAGGTAGCCGCGCAGCTTGCGCGCCACGTAGGCCGCCAGGCGCTTCTTGAGGAACCAGGGAAAGCCGGGCAGCAGGGCGTGGCCGGCGTCGCGCTCGAACAGCGCGTAGTTTTCCGGGTAGCTCCAGCGGTAATGCATCGCCGGCGGAATCCACCATTCGTCGGCCCACGCCTCCAGCAGTTGCGCGGCGATGCGCTGGCGCGGCGTCGCGGGCTTGACCGGCGACTGGGGAAAGCGCCGCTCCAGCACGTCCGTGATGTGCTTGCTGTCCTGCAGCCACTCGCCCTCGGGCGTCACCACCACCGGCATCACGGTGGCGCCGGTCTTGCGCGGCACCTTCCACAGCAGCGTGTACGCGTCCACGTCGCGGTCGACGAAGGGCACGCCCTTGTAACGCAGGTACGCTCGCGTCTTGCCGCTGAAGTACGACAGGTGCCAGCCGTGCAGGACGTAGGGCCGGCCCGCGTCGGCCGCACTCACCGCTGCACCAGCGTGCGCGCGGCGGCGGCGAAGGCTTCCGCCTGCTTCTCGTCCTCGCCCGGCTCCGGCAGCTTGACCGGCACCGCGATGCCCTTCTGGCAGGCCGGCCGCACCTTCATCGCGTCCATCCAGCGCCGCAATTGCGGCAGGCCGTCGACGGACACGCCGGACCACTTGTAGGTGCGCACCCAGCACCAGTTGGCGATGTCGGCGATGGAATACTCGCCGCCGGCCAGCCACTCGGCCTCGGACAGGCGCCGGTCCAGCACCTCGAACAGGCGGCGGCACTCGTTCTGGTAGCGCTGGATCGCGACCGGGATCTTCTCCGGCAGGTAGCGGAAGAACACGTTGGCCTGGCCCATCATCGGCCCGATGCCGCCCATCTGGAACATCAGCCACTGGATCTCGCAATACCGCGCCGCCGGGTCTTTCGGCAGCAAACGCCCGGTCTTTTCCGCCAGGTAGATCAGGATGGCGCCGGACTCGAACAGCGTGAGCCCGCCGGCGTCGTGGTCGACGATGACCGGGATCTTGCCGTTGGGGTTCAGGCTCAGGAACTCCGGCTTTTTCTGCTCGTTGGCCAGCAGGTTCACCAGCCGCGCCCGGTACGGCAGGCCCAGTTCCTCCAGGGCCACGGAAATCTTCCAGCCGTTGGGCGTCGGCGCCGTGTACAGCTCGATTCCGCTCCCGCTCATGTCGCGATCCCCCCGCCGCCGGCGGCGGCCCAGGCAAAATGTTTACACTATGTAAATCATATGGCCGGAAGCGTCAAGTGCGCGGCGGTGAAGCCGCGCGCCGCCGCGCGCAGGTCGGCGAGCAGGGCCGCAAGGTCGTCCGCGAGCGCGGCCGCGTGCGCCGGCCAGCCATCCGCCGCGGCGAGCAGGGGCCGCGGCTCGGAGAGCCGGCGGGCGATGCGGTGCAGCGCGCGCTCGATGCCCGCCTCGTCCCGGTACGACAGCAGCAGCGCGGCGAACGCGGGCGCGGCCGGAACCGGCACGCCGGCGGCTTCGAACCACGCCGCGGCCTGCCCGACGTCCCGCGCCGCGCGGCGCGCGAAGTCCTCCAGGGGCGCGTCCCCGAAGCATTCCCAGCGACGCGCCAGGACGTGGTCCGCCAGCACGTCCAGCACCACGCCGGCGTAGCGGCGCGCGCCGGGCGCGAAACGCTCGCGCGCGCGCACCACCAGCGGGTGGCGGTCGGTCAGCGCGTCGACGCGGCGGTGCAGCCGGATCGAACGCTCCAGCTCGGCCGGGAAGCGCCCCTCCAGCCGGCCGCGCACCACGTCGCCCAGCACGGCCCCGGCGAGCGGCAGGCGCGCCTGTTCCGTCAGCCAGAGATGGGCGAGGAAATTCACCGGGCATTCGCCGGCTTCCGCGTGACCCACATGGCGATCACCGCCCGGAAGACCAGTTGATCCTGCGCGTCGAACACCTCGACCGGGACCGGCAGCTCCTGCGCGTCCGCCCACTGTTCCGGGATCGCGACTCGCGCCACGCCGCGCAGGTCGGTTTCGGCCTTCTTCACGTATTCGACCGACATGCCCTTGGGGATCCAGCGGTGGCTGGCCGGGACCGTCACGTCGGTCATGGTGCCGCCGGCCAGCTCGGCGAGATTGCACATGGCGATGGCGTGCACCGTGCCGATGTGGTTCTGCACCGCGTGGCGCTTGCGCATGCGCACTTCGCACAAGCCGGGCTTGAGGTCCACGAACAGCGGCTTGATCGTCGCAAAATAGGGCGCCTTGCGGCACACCAGCTTGGAGAACAGCCACTTGCCGGCCGGCGTGGCGGCGGTGCGCTGCCAGATGGACAGAACGTAATTGGCCTGCGTCACGGAAACTCCCCGATAGGTGGTCCGGCGATGGTAACGATAAGCTAGGCGAAAATTCGACGGTACGCGGAAGTCTCATGAAATCCGGATATATGCGGGCGGCGGCGTGCGCGCTCGCCCTGGTCCTGTCGGCCTGCGGCAGCTCCGATCTGCCGCAGCCGGCGCTCAAGGCCAAGTCGGTGCTGCCGCCCGGCAACTCGGGACTGGTCACGGCCGACGGACAGGCCAAGGGCTTGGCGACCGCCGACAGCGGCGCCTACGGCGCCAACGTCGACGACCAGCGCCTGCTGTACTGGAGCTTCGGCTACAAGGACGGCGCCTTCCAGAAGACGGGCGCGCCGCTGCGCCCCAAGGATGGCGTCGAGGTGTACTTCGACGCCTACGGCGTGCCCGCGATCTACGCGCCGGAACTGGCCGACCTCTGGTACGGCGCCGGCTACGTCGCCGCGCAGCAGCGCCTGTTCCTGATGGACGCGGTGCGGCGCACCGCGCGCGGCACGCTGGCCGAGCTGACCGGCTGCGGCGCGGTGCCCGCGGACCTGCAAACGCGCGTGCTGAGCTACACGGACGAGGAATACCAGGCGTTCTACGACCGCCTGAGCGCGGACTCCAAGGCGGCGGTCGACGGTTACGTCGCCGGCGCCAATGCCTGGATCGACGAGCTGCCGGTCAGTCCCGGCCTGATGCCCGCCGAGTACGAACTCCTGAGCAGCCAGCCGGAACCGTTCGACGCGCTGGACATCATGGCGACCGGAGTGCTGATGACGCGCACGGTGGCGAGCGAGGGCGGCAACGAATTCCTCAATATCCGCATGCTCAAGGCGCTGCAGCAGAAGCTCGGCGCCGAGGCCGGGCGCGCCGCCTTTCTGGACCTGGTCTGGGACGAGGACCGCAAGGCCGTGACCACGGTGCCGGGCGACCGGGAATTCCCGAACCAGCCGGGTACGGCGCAGAGCCGCGAGGCCGCGTTCGAGGCGCGCGCGGATTGGGCGCTGACGCTGCCGGAGACCGTCTGGAAGGGCGACGGCACCGGTCATGCCGCCAAGCCCTGCTCGCCGCAGGATTCCGCGCCGGTCGGCGCGGCGTTGCCCGGCGCCGCCGCGAAGGCGGCCGGCCGCATCCAGGACTTCCCGAAGACGCTGCACGGCGGCTCGTTTGCGGTCGCCATCGCCGGCAGCCGCACGCGCGATGGCGGCGCGCTGCTGATCTCCGCGCCGCAGCTCGGCTACACCTACCCGACGCTGCTGTACGAGTTCGAGATCCACAGCGGCGACTACCACGCGCGCGGCGTGTCGGTGCCCGGCCTGCCGGTCGTGGGCATCGGCTACACGCCGCACCTGGCCTGGGCGCTCACCACCGGCTACAGCAAGACCATCGACAGCTTCGTCGAGCGCGTGTGCAGCACGGCCGAGCAGTCCGCCGGGACCTGCGCCGCCAACCGGTATTTTCACGACGGGCAGTGGAAGGACATGGCCTGCCGGACGGAGACCGTCCGCTACCGGCGCGCGCAGAGCGGGGCGCCGTTCGGCCCCGCCGACCTGTCGCGGGACTACGAGGTGTGCCGCACCGTGCACGGCCCGGTGGTCGCGCGCGACGACGCGGCCGGGCTGGCGCGCAGCGTCGGCTACGCCATGTGGGGGCGCGAGATCGACAACATGGAAGGCATCCGCGAGTGGGGCCGCGCGCGCGACCTCGACGCCTTCCGCGCCGCCACCAGCGGCCTGACCTGGAACGAGAACGTCACCGTGGCCACGCGCGGCGGCGACATCGCCTTCTTCCATCCCGGCCTGTACCCGGTGCGCCCTGCCGGCGGCGACCAGCGCCTGCCGCTGCCGGGCACCGGCGAATTCGATTTCGCCGGCTTCCTGCCGTTCGAGCGCATGCCGCAGTCGGCCAATCCGGCCCAGGGCTTCCTGGCGAACTGGAACAACAAGCCGGCGCTGGGCTGGCTGGAAGGCGAGGGCATCGGCCCGACCTCGCGCCCCGGCGGCCCCGGCCAGCGCGTCACCAGCCTGCTCGACCAGCTCGGCGCGCGCAGCGACTGGACTTACGCCGACCTGGAGACGATCGACCGCGTCGCCGGCACGCGCGACCCGCGCGCCCGGCAGTACCTGCCGGCGATGCTGCGCTTCCGCTCCGAGGCCGGCGCCGGCCTGACCGACACGCAGAAGGCGGCGCTGGCGCTGCTGGCGAAGTGGGACCGCGCGCACTACGGCCCCGGCATCGACGCGGAGGACGACGAGGCCACCGACGGGCCGGCGGCGACGATCTTCGGCTACTGGGTCGACGCCCTGCGCGAGGAGCTGTTCGGCTTCACCGGGGACCTCGTGATCGACGAGGGCGATCCGGCCGATCCGGCCGACGACATGACGGTGTTCAACCGCCAGGCCGGCGTCGGCAGCCACAAGTTCGACCAGAGCGTGATGGACAACCTGATCGTGCGCATACTCGATCCGCAAAGCTCGTCGCTGCCGGTGCGCCACGACTGGGCCGAAGGCCGCAGCCGCAACGAAATCCTGCGCAACGCGCTGATCCGCGCCCTGGGGCGGCTGTCCGCCGATTTCAACGACGGCGTTCTGCTCACGCCGGACGACCTGGACAAGTGCCGCCGCATCCACCCGCGCAGCGAGATCTGCTCGCTGACCGGCGTGATCGGGCCGGGTTCGGAGACCACCGAGGGCGATTGCGTGACGATGCCGTACCAGGACCGCGGCAGCTGGGTGCACCTGGTGGGCTACGAGGGGCGTTAGCCGCCGAAGCTCCAGGCCAGGCGCAGGCTCCAGCCGGCGCCCGGAACGGCGTCCACCGCCAGATGCACGCGCTCGCTGCCGCCCAGGACGGCGGCGTGCGCAAAGCGCGCCACGAAGCTGCCCAGCGCCGCGCCGGCCAGCACGTCGCTGGCCCAGTGCTTGTCCGCCTCCACGCGCGCCCAGGCGGTCAGCGCCGCGGTGCCGTACAGGCCGGCGTCCACGGCGAATTGCGCCGGCGCCGGCCAGTCGAAGCGGCCCAGTTCGGCGTCGGCGAAGCCGGCCATGGCGAAGGCGACGCTGCTGTGGCCGGACGGAAAGCTGCGCGTGTTGCTGGCGTCGGGCCGCTCGCGGCCGGCGGCGAACTTGCCGAAGCCGGTCGCCGCCCGCGTGGCTTTGCCCGTCAGCACCAGGGCGAGGCCGGTGCGCGCCTTCTGCCGGAGCCAGCCGGTTTCTTCGGGAACCGGGCTGGCGGCGGCGGCCAACGCGGCGGCAACGAGCAGGCCGTCGCGCAGATCGTCGCTGCGCGCCCCGGCGCTTGGCGCGTCGTCGAACAGCGGATGGTGGTCCTGGCTCCAGTCGGCGATGCGCCGGTCGAACGGGGCCGCAAGCGCGGCGCCGGCCAGCGGCAGCCAGGTCGCCGGCGACTGCGCGGCGGAAACGGCGGCGGCGCGCAGGCGCGGCAGGAGGCCGTCGTCCGGCTGCGCCGCCGCGGCGAAGCACGCGCCGGCCAGTACGATGCCCGCCAGGAATCTCATGCGGCGCTCAGCCGGGCCGCGACATCCCGGCGGTGACGGCAAAGCGCATGCCCTCCTCCAGCGTCATGTCCACCGGCGTCAGGCAGGAGCGCGGCAGGAACAGGGTGTAGCCGCCAATCTGGTAGCTCATGGGGAAGTAGACCGCGACCGTGCCCGCGTCCAGCGCCAGCGGCAGCTTGTGGAAATCCTCGACCGTGACGAAGCCCAGCAGCTTGAACTCGGTGCCCGGCAGCTGTGCCAGCACGACCTTGTTGAATGTCGGGCTGCGGCTCTTGGACACCAGGTCCATCAGGTCGCGCACCGCGTTGTACACCGTCTTGACCAGCGGGATGCGGTTGAGCCAGCTCTCGACCCAGTCGAGGATGCGCTGGAACAGGATGCCTTCGGCGACCAGGCCGATCCCGAAGATCAGGCCGAACGCCGCGAACAGGCCCATGCCGCGCAGGTACGCCTCGTCGGGGATGAACACGCGCACTACGGCGCCCAGGATCGCCTCGGCCGACTGCACCAGCCACGCCAGCACGGCGATGGTGACGAGGACCGGCAGGATCGTGACCAGCCCGCTGGCGAAGGTGCGGGCGATGCGGCGCAGGGTCATGGTTCCCCCTATTCGCAAGTCCACTCGAAGCGGCCGATCGCCGCGCTTTCGAGCGCGACGCGGTCGCCCGGCAACAGCGGGCCGACGCCGGCCGGCGTGCCGGTGTAGATGAGGTCGCCGTCGGCCAGGCGCCAGGTCTTGGACAGAATATGAATCTGCCGCGCGACCGGGAACAGCATGTCGCGCGTGTTGCCGCGCTGGCGCAGCGTGCCGCCGACCGTGCAGCTGAACTCCAGGGCCTGCACGTCCTGCCCTTCGTAGCGCACCCAGTCGCCGAGCGGGGCGGAGCCGTCGAAAGCCTTGCACAGCTCCCAGGGCGCGCCCTTCTTCTTCAGCTCGTTTTGCAGCTCGCGCAGCGTCAGGTCCAGGCCCAGCGTCAGGTGGCCGACGTGGCGCAACGCCTGCTCCGGCGCGACGTCGGCGCCGCCGCCGGACAGGCGCACCACCAGCTCGGCCTCGTGGTGCACCGGGCCGCGGCCGCGCGGCAGCACGATGGGCCGGCCGACCGGCACCACGCAGGACGGCGGTTTCATGAACACGACGCACGACGCGTCCGGCTCGTTGCCGAGTTCTTTCACGTGTTCGGCGTAGTTGCGGCCGATGCAGAAGATGCGGTTGATGTTCATGGGGCGAAACCTACACCACTCCGGGGCTTACGGGGATCAGGCCGGCCGAAGTCCAGGCCTGGCGCACGCGCGCCGGGCCGGCGCCGCGGCCGACGGCGGCGACCAGCCACAGGCAGCCGGCGCCGGACAGCAGCGTGCCCAGCGCGAACAGCGCCGTGTAGCCCAGGTGGTCCGCGATGATGCCGCCGGCGAGGGCGGCGGTGCCCTGAGTGAGGACGATGGCGCAGGCCAGCAGCGTGTAATCGGTGCTCGCGTGCTGCGGGTCGGAGGCGTCCATCATCAGCGTGAACAGCGCCACCACCGCCATGCCGCCCAGCAGGTGCTCGCCCAGGCAGGCGGCCCACAGCATCGGCAGGCCGCCGAGGCCGGCGACGAACAGCCCGTACAACGCCAGGCTCGCGGTCTGCGCGAGACCGCCGAACAGCAGGGCGGCGCGGCGCCCGCGCCGGAACGCCAGCCAGCCGCCGGCGGCGGCGCCGGCCAGGGTCGCGGCCGACCCCAGCGTGCCCTTGAGCAGCGCGATCTGTTCCTTGGTCAGCCCGTGGTCGCGCATCATCGGCCCGACCAGCGCTGCGGCCATCGAATCGCCGAACTTGTAGGCGCAGATCAGGCCGACGAAGCCCAGCATTCCGGGCAGGCGCAGACGCCGCCACCAGCCCGCGAGAACCGCGCGCGGCGGCGGGTCCGCGGCGGGTGCCGGGGCGGGCGGGTCGCGCAGGGCCAGCACCGGCAGGCAGGTCGGCAGCAGCAGCGCGCCCATGCACAGGAACATCGCGGTCCAGCCCTGGCGCGCGAACACCCACAGCAGCAGGCCGCCGCCCAGGATCATGCCGATGCGATACGCGCCGACCTGGATGCCATTGCCCAGGCCGCGCTCGCGCGGCGCCAGCAGGTTTACCGCGAGGCCGTCGGTGGCGACGTCCTGCATCGCGGCGAACAGGTTGAACAGCAGCAGCGCGAGGAAGATCAACTCGAAGTGGCGCGCGAAATCCAGCAGCGCGAGCGCCAGCGCGCCGCCGGCGGTCGCGAATTGCAGCGGCAGGATCCACTGCCGGCGCGTGCCGTAGCGGTCCACCAGCGGCGCCCACAGGAACTTCAGCGCCCAGGGCAGGAACAGGATGCCGGTCGCGCCGATCGCGGTGAGCGAATGGCCCCGGTCGCGCATGAGCACCGGCAGGGCTTGCGTGAAGAAGCCGTACGGCAGGCCCTGGGCCAGGTAGAGGCTCGCCAGCAGGGCGTACTTGAAGGCGGCGCTCATGTCCGGCTTCCAAAGAAAAAGCGGCTGTCAGCGCCGCTGACAGCCGCTTTCATACGGGACAGCCCGGCTTAGATGCGCTCTTCGATGCCGAACGCCGCGAAGCCCTTGTTCTTGAAGTTCTGCCGGAACATGTCGCGCAGCTTGATCGCCTGCGCGTCATAGGCGGTCTTGTCGGCCCAGGCGTTTTTCGGATTCAGCATGGCCGGGTCGGCCACGCCCGGGCAGGACTTGGGCATCTTGAGGTTGAGGATCGGATGCGTCTCGGTGGCGACGCCGTCCAACTCGCCGTTCAGCGCCGCGTTGAGCAGGGTGCGCGTGAGCTTGATGGACATGCGCTTGGCGCCCTTGCTCGGATCGCCGCTCCAGCCGGTGTTGAGCAGCACGCAGCGCGCCTTGTGGTGCGACATCTTGTCGGCCAGCAGCTTGGCGTAGACGTTGGGCTTGTGCGCCATGAACGGGCCGCCGAAGCAGGCCGAGAAGGTCGGGGTCGGCTCGGTGATGCCCACTTCCGTGCCGGCGACGCGCGCGGTGAAGCCGGACACGAAGTGGTACATCACGTCCTTGGGCTCCAGGATCGAGATCGGCGGCAGCACGCCGAAGGCGTCGGCGGTCAGCAGCACGATGGTCTGCGGATGCGGGCCCTGGCCGTTGGGCATCACGTTCGGGTTGGCGTCCAGCGGATAGCTGAAGCGCGTGTTCTCGGCGATCGAGGCGTCGTTCAGGTCCAGTTCGTCCGGGTGGCAGTCTTCCATGCGCTTGCCGGGCAGCGGCGGCACGTTCTCGATGATGGTGCCGGGCTTGGACAGGGCCTGCGCGATGACCGGCTCGGCGTCCTTGTCCAGGTTGATGAGCTTGGCGTAGCAGCCGTCCTCGAGATTGCACAGGCCGTTGTCGGACCAGATGGTCTCGTCGTCGCCAATCAGGCGGCGGCTGGCGTCCGCGGAAAGGGTCGTTTTACCCGTGCCGGACAGGCCGAACAGGATCGCGGCGTCGCCCTTGGCGCCGACGTTGGCCGAGCAGTGCATGGACAGGCGGCCGTCCAGCGGCAGCAGGAAGTTGCCGATCGTGAAGATGCTCTTCTTGACCACGCCGCAGTAGTCGGCGCGGCCGGCGACCAGGCAGATCTTGTTCTTGACGTCGAGCACGATCGCCGCTTCGGCGCGGCAGCCGTCGCGCGCCGGCTCGCAGAAGAACGAGGGCACGTTGAGCATGGTCCAGCGGCGCGCGTCGGCGTCCTTGACCTCCAGGTTCTTCGGAAACATGTTGTGGGCGAACATCGCGTGGCTCGCGTATTCGCCGACGAAGCGATAGGGGACCGCGAAATCCGGGTCCGAGCCCATGAACACGTCCTTGACGTAGAGCGTGGCCTTCTTGCTGTTGAGGTGCTCGACGACCCGCTTGAGCAGACCCTGGTACTTCTCGGGATCGTAGGGATTCAGGTCGGCCTTGAACCAGAGCTGGTCCTTAACTTCAGGCCAGGCGACCGCGTAGGTGTCCTTGGTGCGGCGGCCGGTGCATTCGGGGTCGGTGTAGAAAACCAGGGGGCCCTTGGCGCCGAGCTTCGTGGGGTAGGCCTTCTGGGCGTTGCTCGGGCCGTCTTTCTTCACGCGGCCCTTGTCGTTCTTGATCGCTTCGTGAAACAGCTCCTCTTTCGACAGGTTGTATTTGTAGGAGATGTTTTTAAGTCCGAGCAATTTCTCAAGATCGGCCTGAAAGCCCATTAAAGTGTCCTCAAATCAACAAGTTGAAAGATTCTTGAAATAACGACCGCGCAACATGGGCCGCATGGGGAGGCGCAAGGATAAGGTCCGGCGGGGGCACCCGCAAGTTGCTGCACTGCACCATTTTGTGCTTAGCGACGAGCGGTCGCGGGCTTGACCTCGTCGTTCACGAACCAGGGCCGGCCGGCCCGGTCCAGATACAGCCGGTGCATCTCGTCCAGGTTGAACGGACGCGAACCGATGCGGCCGAACACCGCAATCTGATGGCCGCTTTCGTCCACCGCGCGGTCGCGCTCCAGGCCGCGCGACAGCGACAGGGCCGGCTTCGCGCTCGGGTAGCCGGCGATCCATTGCGGCTGCGGCTCGGGCGAGAACCCGTAGAACTTCGGCTGCGTGTCCGGCGCGGTGAGCTGGAGCACGTGCAGGCCGTAGCCGGCGTCGGCGACGTAGGCGAACAGCGAGGCGTTCGTGCTGCCGACGACCACGTCGCGTGCCTCGCGGATGCGGCCGTCCGCCGTGTACGCCTGCAGGATCTTCGGGTTCTCCGGGTTCTCGATATCCACGATCCCGACGCCCAGCGCACCGGCCGCGACATAGGCGTAGGTGCGTGCCAGGTGCAGGCGCTGGGCGCCGGGCAGCGCACGCCTGGCCGACTCGATCAGGCGCGGCCGCTCGGGCCGCGTGATGTCCAGAACCTCCAGCCCCTCGGCGGTCGCCGCAAACAGATAGCGGAACTGCGCCTGCGTCGCGCGCAGCCCGAACAGCGGCACGATCGTCTCGATCGCCGGGTGCAGCGGGTCGTCGAGATTCACGACCACCAGGCCCGGGTCGGCGGCGATGTAGGCGTAATGGCCGGACAATGCCAGGTGGCGCGCGCCGTTCAACTGGCCGTCCGGGTTGAAGGTCAGCGCGCGCGTGAGGAAGTTGTTGCGCGGCTCGCCGTCCTGCAGCGTGCTGACGTCGGTCAGGATCAGTCCCTCGACGGCGTCCGTGACCAGCGCGTAGCGGTACAGCGGGTGCATCGGCTGTTCCCGGTTCGTCACCCGCATCAGCTCGCCCTCGTTGCGCTGCGGGGCGATCGGCTGGTTCGTCGGCAGCACGACGCAGCTCGCGTTCGCCGATTCCAGGCGCGTGTCGTGGCCCAGCGGCGAGAACGGCGCCGCGATCAGGCGCTGTGAGAAACCCTTGTTCGCGATCGAGGCGACGTCGTACGCCTGCACGCCGCGCTTGCCCTGCGCCACGTACAGGTACTCGCCGCGCAGTTGCAGGCAGCCGACCGCGTCGCCGGTCGCATGCGTCTGCGCGTTCTGCAGGATGCCGCCGCCGGTTTCGTGCGCCCTGAACCAGTCCGGATAGGCGTAGCGGTGCAGGTAGCTGCCGATCACCGCCTGCGGCTCGTCCCATTCCGTGACCTGCACCGCGCCGACCGCGCCGTCCATGCCGAGGTAGGCGTTGAAGCCGACGAAGCTGACGAACTGCGTGCCGTAGCCGAGCAGCGAGGCGATCCAGGCGTTGTTGTCGTTGCGCTCGGACAGGTGGCAATCGGTGCAGGTCTTGGTTTCGGTCTTGCGTTCGGTATGCGGGTAGTGCGGCGCGAAGGCCTGCGAGGAATAGCCGCTGGCCGCGACCGGCGGCTGCTGCACATAGATGCGCTCGCGGCTGGCATTGGTCGAGGACAGCACCAGCGCCGAGGTCGAGCGCACCGGCGCGACGCGGAAGCCCTTGGCCTCGCCGTGCTTGCCCAGCATGTAGAAATCGTCGCGCACGACCTGCGGGTTGTAGGTCGCGTAATTGCGCGTCTCGCCGCCCTCGTAGTGGTGGCGCTCGCTCTTCCAGTTCGCCTGGATCGGCAGGTGGCAGCCGAAGCAGGACGTGGTCCAGGAGGTGTGGCAGGTCACGCACATCATCTCGTCGTCCTGGTGCGCGCGCTCGTCCGCCCGCACCTGCGGACCCCAGCTCTGCGTCTTCAGGTTGCGCGACATCAGCTTGGCGCGCGCCGCCTTCGCGTTGTACTTGCGGTGCCCCGGCGTCACCGTGTCCTTGACCAGGCTCATCTCCCAGGACAGGTTCGGGTTCAGCGCCGAGCGCTGGAACAGCTTGTTGCCGACCCACTCGAAGCGCTTGCGGCCGTCCGGCAGGCGCAGGTGCGAGAAGTCGGTGCCGCCGGGCGGCGCCGCCGGGCCGGAGCTGCGCAGGTTCGGATAGCGGTCGGCGGTGCCGTGGCAGTCCTGGCAGTCGATCTCGATCGCCTGCGCGACCTCGCCGACGATGTGCCCGCTGCCGTGCGCGTCCTGGCCGAAGTGGCAGTCCACGCAGTGCATGCCCTTGTCCACGTGCACCGACGCCAGGTGCACCGCTTTCTTGAACTTTTGCGGGTCCTCGTCGGCCACCTGGGCACCGTCCGCGTCCAGCAGGTTGCCCTTGCGATCGCGCTTGAAGATCGCGCGGAAGTTCCAGCCGTGGCCGTGGTAGTCGGCGAACTGCGTGTCCTTGAGCTGCGGGTTGAGCGCGCTGACGTTCTTCAGAAACTCCAGGTCGCCCCATTTGCCGCGGATTGCCGCTTCTTCCGGATTGCGCTCGTTGATCGCGCGGATCTCGGCGGCGTTCGGATACTGCTGCTGCTCCGGCCACATCGCGGGCGCGTCGGACTCGTAGTCCCACATCGTGTAGCCCAGCATCGAGTTCAGGAAGATGTTGGGCTGGTGCATGTGGCAGATCATGCACTGCGAGGTCGGGATCGCGCGGGTGAACTCGTGCCTGAGCGGATGGCCCGGCTCGTCCTTGCGGATCGTCGGGTCGGCGGTCTGGGTCGTGCCGTCGTGGCCAAAGCGCGCGTACGGGCCGGAATGGCGCGGATCGCGGTCGTTCGCGTAGACGACGTGACAGGCCGCGCAGCCGGAGGAGCGGTAGTCGCCCGGCTGGTCGTTCGTGCCCAGGAACCAGGTGAAGGGGTCGTTCAGGCGCGTCTTGTGGATGTTGAGCGCCGGCACCGCGATGCGGTTGCCGGTGCCGGGGCCGCGGTTGGACTGGTGCAGGTCTGGCCGCCCAGGCTCTTCCAGGCGCTGGATATTGCCCGCGATCGAGGGCAGGCCGGTCTCCGGGAACAGCGACTGGATGTTGCGCCCGCCGCGCTCGAACACGCGGAACACGTCGGCCGGCGGGATCGCTTCCCAGGCCGGCAGCGGGTACAGCGCGGACAGGATGCCCTTGCGCCGCATGTTCGCGTCCGGCTCGGCTGGGTTCTTGATCATTGCCGGCTCGCCGTCGGCCGTGTACGACTCGCCGATGACGTAGCGCTTGAACGGCAGGATGCCGTTGTTGTACGCCGCGCCGCCCCACAGCATCGCGCCGGTCGCCATCAGGCTGCGCTCCGCCGCCTCGATGATCGGCAGATGGCAGGCGCCGCAGGCTTCGCGCGCGACGCGGTAGTCGGCCGGGTTCACGAAGCGCACGTACTCCGGCGACTCGCGGTTCAGCAGCGTGAAGCTATGCGGCGGATTGGCGCTGGAGGGATAGTTCCAGGTCTTCGGATAGCGCGGCTGCACATGCGCGCGATCCAGCGCGTCGAGGTAAATCGCGCTGTCGCGCGGCGCCCCGTCGGCGACATGGACGCCCGCGTCGCCGCCGTGGCAGTCGGTGCAGCCGAGCACGACGCCGGAGACCGCGCTGTGCATCGTCTTTTTGTCCGTCGCCGTGTGGCAGGACTGGCAGCCGGCGCTCTTGGTCTGGGCCTCTTCGACCGTCTGGGTGCGGGGGGCGGGTAGAGCGGGGGTGTAGGCGAGGTCGCGGGGGTGTTCGCCGGAGCTGGCGTAGCTGGGGGCGCTTGCCAGCAACAGGAGCGCGCCTGCGAGTGTGTTCCCTCGCCCCGCTTGCGGGGAGAGGGTTAGGGTGAGGGGCGTGTCTAACGAAGGGCGGTGGTTACGCTCCGCTTTCGGGTGGTTTGAATCTTCGTCAGGGAGTTTTCTTTCCGCCCTCCCTGGGCGGGTTACTTTCTTTGCTTGTGCAAAGAAAGTAACCAAAGAAAGCACACCCCGACGACGCAGCCCGTCTTCGCCGGGTGCCCTGCGCTTCTCACTCACTCCGCTAACCGCGCAAACAGGACATCCTGTCCTGATTGCGCTCGGCCCGCATCCCTGCGGGCCGCACGCTGCGTTCGCTGCGATGCTCGGCTGCGTCAACGGGGACCCCAACGCCAAAAGCTCGCACGTAGTGGTTTTTGTTTTTGCTTTTCGCTTCTCGGGCCCCGTTTGCGTGACCGAGCAGCGCAGCCGAAAGCGGATCAGGCCCGCAGGGTTCGCGTCATGGATGACGCGAACCGACCTGACAGGCCATGGATGGCCTGTCGGGGCGGCCCCGCTTTTGGCGAGCAGCGCAGGGAACCCCCGCCCAGCGCATTCGCGCTGGGCGGGGGTCACGCATCCGGGTGTAAGGTGCCATTTGGATTGATGCATTCTGACACTTGGTTTGATACACGAATTTGGCCGGCACGGCGGTAATTAAACGCCACTCTGCTCC
>JACPFV010000020.1 GCA_016182805.1 Gammaproteobacteria bacterium | reverse complement strand
GTTTTCCATGCTGACCTCCGCGGGATTAACCCGTCCATGAGCGCAGTTCCATCTCGCTCCTGCGGCTCTGGCATTACGCTAACCCGCGCACAGGGCCCCGCGGGGGCCAGCGCGGGCGGCAGCGGAAGTCATACTGTCTGGCCAGGACGATGTTGAAGCCGCGGTCGATCACCTGCGCGGGAAACGGGTCCTGGTGGTCCAGGAAGGTGCGCAGGGCGCGGTAGACCTGCTCACGCTCCGGCGCTTCCAGCCCGGTCTCGCGGTACATCGGCGCGAAGCCGGCCGCGGTCAGCAGCGCGTTGCGCTCGCGCAGCGGCACGCTCAGCACCTCGGCCAGGCGGATCACCATGTCGACCGTCGCGCGCGAGCGGCCGGTCTCCAGGAACGAGACGTGGCGCGCCGAGACACCGGCGGCCAGCGCCAGGTCCATCTGGCTCATGCCGCGCTTGGCGCGCCACAGGCGCAGCAGGCGGCCGAGCTCGCATTCCTCCGCCTCGGCCGCGGCGAGGTCGGGGTTCTCCGCCATGGCGACGCCCTCCGCAGAGCCTCCAGTGTAGGACCGGCGGGCGCGCGCCGCATGCCCGGCGGGCGCGGGGTCATTCCCGCCGCGGCGCAACTCTGGTGCAATGGGCGCTTGCCCCAGCCGCCGAAGCCCTTGCGCCGCCCCTCCCGCATCCCCGAAGAGCATGCCGACGCTCCGCCGCCGCCCGGCGGCGAGTGGCAGGCGCTGCGCAGCCTGCTGCCGTACCTGGGCGAGTTCCCGCTGCGCGTGCTGCTGGCGCTGGCCTGCCTGGTGCTGGCCAAGCTCGCCGGCGTGGTCCTGCCGCTGGCGCTCAAGCGCCTGGTGGACGGCCTCGACCCCTCGCGCCAGGCGCTGGTCGCCGTGCCGCTGGCGCTGCTGCTGGCCTACGGCGGCCTGCGCTTTGTCAACGTCATTTTCGGCGAGCTGCGCGACGTGGTGTTCGGCCGCGTGACCGAGCGCGCCATGCGCCGCGCGGCGCTGGAAGCGTTCCGCCACCTGCACGCGCTGGACCTGGACTTCCACCTGTCGCGCCGCACCGGCGGCCTCACGCGCGACATCGAGCGCGGCATTGCCGGCATCAGCTTCCTGCTGCGTTTCACCCTGTTCAACATCCTGCCGACGCTGCTGGAGATCGGCATGGTCGGCGCGATCCTGTGGGCGACCTACCACTGGAGCTTCGCCGCCATCGCGTTCGCCTCGGTCGCCCTGTACGTGCTGTTCTCCGTGGTCATCACCGAGTGGCGAACGCAGTACGTGCGCGCCGCCAACCGTCTGGACTCGCGCGCCAACACCCGCGCGATCGACTCGCTGCTGAACTACGAGACGGTCAAGCTGTTCGGCAACGAGCGCCACGAGGCCGACGAGTACGACCGCTTTCTCGCCGACTGGGAGCGCGCGCAGCAGCAGACGCGCCTGTCGCTGGCCGCCCTCAACACCGGCCAGGCGCTGATCGTCGCCGGCGGCCTGACCTGGATGATGTGGCTTGCCGCCGGCGAGGTCGCGCGCGGCGCCATGACCCTGGGCGACTTCGTCGCCATCAACGCCTTCATGATCCAGCTGTTCGTGCCGCTCAACGTGCTGGGCTTCGTCTACCGCGAGATCCGCCGCGCGCTGACCGACATGCAGCGCATGTTCGCGCTGATGCAGGTGGAGCCGCGCGTGCGCGACCGGCCCGGCGCCCGCGCGCTGTCCGCGCGCCACGCGGCGGTGCGCTTCGACGGCGTGAGCTTCGGCTACGGCGCGCAGCGCCGGATCCTCCACGACGTGAGCTTCGCGATTCCCGAGGGCAGCAAGGTCGCGGTCGTCGGTCCCAGCGGCGCCGGCAAGTCGACGCTGGCGCGCCTGCTGTTCCGCTTCTACGACCCCGACGCCGGCCGCGTCGCGGTGAATGGAACCGACCTCCGCGAGCTGATCCAGGACAGCCTGCGCGCGCACATCGGCGTGGTGCCGCAGGACACCGTGCTGTTCAACGACACCGTCTACTACAACATCGCCTACGGCCGTCCCGGCGCGACGCGACAGGAAGTCGAGCGCGTGGCGCGCCTGGCGCACCTGGACGCCTTCATCGCGCAGCTGCCGGACGGCTACGACACGCGCGTCGGCGAGCGCGGCCTCAAGCTGTCCGGCGGCGGGAAGCCGCGCATCGCCATCGCCCGCGCGCTGCTCAAGGACCCGCCGATCATGATCTTCGACGAGGCCACGTCCTCGCTGGACTCCGGCGCCGAACAGGCGATCCTGTCGGCGATCCGCGAAGTGGCGGCGCGTCGCACCTCGCTGGTGATCGCGCACCGGCTGTCCACCGTCACCGACGCCGACCGCATCGTGGTCCTCCAGCACGGCCGCGTGGCCGAGCAGGGCACGCACGACGAGCTGCTCGCCGCCGACGGCGTCTATGCGCGCCTGTGGCGTTTGCAGCAGCGCGGCGAGCGCCATCCGGAAGCTGCGGCCGCCGCCGCGCCGAAATAGCCGGTTCACCGCAGAGAGAGCGGAGCACGCAGAGATTCTTGGAGGTCTCGCCTCGCTTCTCCTCTGCGGACTCCGCGTTCCCCGCGATAGCGGACCGGCTCAATACACCCGCCGCGGCGCCTCGTACTGGGCGTCGGGCAGCCCGAAAGGCACCTCGCGGCCGACGATCGCCTCGATCGTCATCAGCTCCAGGTCGGTGTGGTTGATGAACGGCGCCGGCACGATGCGCCTGCCGTTGTCGGGCTGCGCCAGGATGTAGCGCGCGGCGTCGTGGTGCGTGGCCGTCACCTGCTCGGTCTGGCCGGGGTCGTCCAGCGCGCTCATCCGCACCGTGCCGTAACAGGTGCAGAAGTAGGTCCTGGCGGGATCGGTCTGGGCATAGAAGCCGGTGCCGCGGATGCCGATGGTGGCGACCGGCGTACTCATGCCGACCGCCTCGGCCGGCCCGCGCTTGCCGAATACGGCCAGCACCGCGCCGCTCAGCAAGCGCATCGAGCGCACCAGAAGATTCTCGCCGCCCAGCTCCAGCACCGAATTCTCGCGCACCAGGAAGGCGCCGTCGCCGACCGCGGCGATCAGGTAGCTGTCCGCGCCGACGCGGATGGTGTCGCTCGCCCGGATCGCGCTGGCGGCGGTCGCCGCCCGGCCGTTGACCGTCACCGCGCCGCGCAGCTCGAACACCGACCGGCCCTCCGGCAGCTTCTCCGGCCGCCGCCCGAACGGCGCGCCGTACGCTGCCGGCCGCCAGCCCAGGCCGCCGGCGAAAACGCCGAGTCCCAGCGCCCGCACCAGCAGGCGCCGGCGCCGCTCGTCCACGCTCAGACCGTCTCGCATCCCGATTCGCGTCATGGCTCGCCCCTCCAGGCGCGCGCACCATAGCCTGCGACGGCGGATCGCTGTCAAATCCGCCCTGGCTTTACAAGCTTCCGCCGTGCGCCAAGAATCGCCGGACGCGGCCGTTGCGGGCGAGGTGGGGGATGGGACGGCGAAGGCGGGGGCGGCACCCGGGCGCGCGCGGACCGCTACGCGGGCTACGACTACGAGCGCGCCGTCGCGGTGGTCGGCCTGCTGGCGCGCTGGTAGCCGGCGTCGCCGTCCGCCGACACGGTGACACCGCGGGCAAATTCAAATAACGTGCGATGAAACAAGGGGGGGACCGGCCGCCGCCGGGCAACGGAACGATGGTCAAACTGGGCGCGCTCAATCTGAAGGACAAGCTGCTCTCGCGCATCGTCACGCCGGAGATCGACGAGCTGGTGGCCAAGATGCCCAAGCCGGTGGGCAGCTTCGGCTACGACCCGTGGGGCTACCACGAGAACGCCGCCAAGGTCGGCCTGGGCATCGTGAAGTGGCTGTACGAGAAGTACTTCCGCGTCACCGCGCACGGCCTGGAGAACGTCCCGAAGAAGGGCCGCGTGCTCATCGTCCCCAACCATTCGGGGCAGCTGCCGATGGACGGCGTGCTGATCGGCTACGCCATCGCCACCAACCCGGACGGCCCGCGCGCGCCGCGCGCGATGATCGAGCGCTTCTTCCCCACCGTGCCCTGGCTGGGCAACGTGCTCAACTCCTTCGGTGCCGTGATCGGCGACCCGCTCAACTGCTCCAAGATGCTGGACGGCGACGAGGCGATCATCGTGTTCCCGGAGGGCGTGCGCGGCTCCGGCAAGCTCTACAAGGACCGCTACCGGTTGCAGCGCTTCGGCAACGGCTTCATGCACCTGGCGATGCAGCACAAGACGCCGATCGTGCCGGTCGGCGTGGTCGGCTGCGAGGAGACCATGCCGGCGATCGCCAACATCGCGCCGCTGGCGCGGCTGCTGGGCATCCCGTACGCGCCGGTCGCGCCGCCGCTGCCGCTGCCGGCGCGGGTCTACCTCAACTTCGGCGAGCCGATGTTCTTCAAGGACGACAAGCTGTCCGAGGACGAGGTCGGCGAGCGCGTCGAGACGGTCAAGGCGGAAATCCGCAAGCTGATCGACCGCGGGCTACAGGAACGGACCAAGATCTACTAACCGGCGCAGCCGCACGAAGCCGGACAGGGGGCGCGAATGGCGGACAAGAAGACGGTGCTCGTGACCGGCGCGGCGGGCGCGCTGGCCAGCCGGGTGATGAACCGGCTGCAGGCCCAGTGCAACGTGATCGCGGTGGACTTCCGGCGCAAGGTCGAGACCGACGCCGGCATCCCCAGCTACCGCGTGGACATGCACAAGCGCGGCTTCGAGGACATCTTCAGCACGCACCAGGTCGACGCGGTGATCCACATCGGCCGCATCTTCCCGCACGAGTCCGACCGCATGCGGCGCTACAACGCCAACGTGCTGGGCACCAAGCGCCTGCTCGACCTGTGCAAGAAGTACTACGTGCGCCAGGTGCTGATCCACTCCACCTACTTCGTCTACGGCGCCAGCCCGTACAACCCGGCGCTGCTGGACGAGGACACCCCGCTCAAGGCCAGCGAGATCACCCAGGACCTGGTCGATTCCGTCGAGCTGGAGAACCTGGCGCAGATCCACCTGTGGCGCCACCCGGAGCTGAACATCACCATCCTGCGGCCGTGCAACGTCCTGGGGCCCGGCGTGCGCAACAGCATGTCGATCCTGCTGTCGCGGCCGCTGGCGCCGGTGCTGATGGGCTTTTCGCCGCTGATGCAGTTCCTGCACGTGGACGACATGGCGCAGGCCATGGTCATGGCGCTGGAGCAGAACAAGCCGGGCATCTACAACGTCGCGCCGGACGACTGGGTGCCGTACCAGGAGGCGGTCAAGCAGTGCGGCTGCCGCGCGCTGCCGATCCCCTCGATCCCGCCGATCCTGCCGCGCGCGATCAGCAACGCGCTCAACTGGCGCGCGTTCTTCCCGCCCTACCTCATCAACTACTTCAAGTATCCCGTCATCATCGACGGCAGCCTGTTCCGCGAGACCTTCGGCTGGAAGCCCAAGCGCAACCTCAACGACATCTTCAGCCTGTACCGCCGCGCGAAGAAGATGGCGGCCTGAGCGGCGATTGTTTTCCGCAATTGGACATCTAGAAACAATTCATTTCACTTATCGACTCCGCCCGCCTACGCTGTCCGTCCATCGAGCACCCGGACGGAGCACGTCATGAAGATCGACATCGGCATCGGCAAGGAAGCGCGCAAGGCGATTGCGGACGGGCTGTCGCGCCTGCTGGCGGACGAGTACACGCTGTACCTCAAGACGCACAGCTTCCACTGGAACGTCACCGGCCCGATGTTCAACACGCTGCACCTGATGTTCGAGCAGCACTACACCGAGGCGGCGCTGGCGGTGGACCTGGTGGCCGAGCGCATCCGCGCGCTGGGCCATCCGGCGCCCGGCACCTACCGGCAGTTCGCCGAGCTGTCCTCGATCCCCGAGGAAGGCGGCGTGCCGGCCTGGCAGGAGATGGTCAAGCAGCTCGTGATCGGCCACGAGACCTGCGTGCGCACCGCGCGCGCCCTGTTCCCGACCGCCGAGCAGGCGCAGGACCAGCCGACGCTGGACCTGCTGACCCAGCGCATGCAGGTGCACGAAAAGACCGCGTGGATGCTGCGCAGCCTGCTGGAGTAGCGCGCCGGGCGGCGCGGCGCTGGCACAATAGCGCGATGCACGCGCCCGCCCCGGTCAAGCCGATCCTGTCCGTCCGCCGCCTCAAGGTCCACTACCCGCTGCCGCGGCAATGGCCGTGGGAGCGCGAAGGCGTGGTGCGGGCGGTGGACGACGTCCACTTCAACCTCTATCCCGGCGAGACGCTGGGCATCGTCGGCGAGTCCGGCTGCGGCAAGTCCACACTGGCGCGCGCCCTGGTCGGCCTGCAGCCGGTCGGCGCCGGCGGCATCGCCTACGGCGCGCACGACCTGGCGCGCCTGCCGGCGGACGCCTGGCGCCCGCTGCGGCGCGACATCCAGATGGTGTTCCAGGACCCGGTGGCGAGCCTGGACCCGCGCATGACCATCGGCGAAAGCGTGGCCGAGCCGCTGCGCGCCCTGCAGCCCGAGCTGGGCGAGATCGAGCGCGGCGCGCGCGTGGCGCGGATGCTGGAGCGGGTCGGCCTGTCCGCCGCGCACGCCAACCGCTACCCGCACGAGCTGTCCGGCGGCCAGTGCCAGCGCGCCGGCATCGCGCGCGCGCTGATCCTGCGGCCGAAAATCCTGGTCTGCGACGAGCCGGTGTCGGCGCTGGACGTGTCGGTGCAGGCGCAGATCGTCAACCTGCTGCGCGAATTGCAGCGCGAGTACGGCCTGTCGCTGATCTTCATCGCGCACGACCTGGCGGTGGTGCGCCACGTCGCGCACCGCGTGCTGGTGATGTACCTGGGCCGCGTGATGGAGCAGGCCAGTTGCGACGAGCTGTTCGCGCAGCCGCGCCACCCGTACACCCGCGCGCTGCTGGCCGCCGTGCCCAGCGCGGAGCCGGACGGCGCGCAGAGCCACCCGCGCACGCTGCTGGAAGGCGAGCTGCCCAGCCCGGCGGTACCGCCCAGCGGCTGCGTGTTCCGCACCCGCTGCCCGATCGCCGACACGCATTGCGCGCGCGAGGCGCCGTACCTGCGCCGCGTCGGCGCCACCGCGCACGCGGCCTGCCACTACGTCAGCGGCGACCTGGTGGACGCGCGCGCGGCGTAGCGGCTGCTAGCCGCCCGCCGACACGCACTGCGGCTTCCGGCCCGCCGCCTGCGCCTGCTCGTACAACGGCAGGGCCTTGGGCAGGCGCTTGGCGATGCCGTCGATGCGGGTCCGGTCCGACGGGTGGGTGGACAGCATCTCCGGCGGCTTCTTGCCGCCGTCCTTGCTCATGTTCTGCCACAGCGTCACCGCCTGGCGCGGGTCGAAGCCGGCCTTGGCCATCAGGTCCAGGCCGAGCAGGTCGGCCTCGCTTTCCTGGCCGCGCGAATGCGGCAGCAGGAAGAACACGTCGGTGGCGATGCCCAGCATCTGCGGGTTGACCCCGGTGGTGGCGGACGCCACCTCCAGGCCGAGCTGCGTCACCATCTGCTCGGACACGCGCTCGGCGCCGTGCCTGGCCAGCACGTGCGCCACCTCGTGGCCGATCACGGCGGCGAGCTGGTCCGGCGTGTCGGCGACCTTGAGCAGGCCGGTGTAGACGCCGATCTTGCCGCCGGGCAGGGCGAAGGCGTTGACCTGCTTGTCGTCGAACACCGTGACCTCCCAGGCCTGGCCGCCGCCGACTTCCTTGACGACCGCGCCCGACACGCAGTTCACATAGGCCGCGACCTTGGCGTCTTTCGTCGCCGGAGTCTTCTTCTGCATCTCGCGGTACGCGGAAACGCCCATCTCGGACATCTGCTTGTCCGACACCAGCATGATCTGGCGCCGGCCGAGCGGCGAGGTGGCGCAGGCGGCAACGAGCAGCGCGGCGACCAGCGCGGTGGCAATACGGGGGGACACGGCGACACTCCTTTGCAGGGCTGCAAGCTGGGGACCGAACATCATAAACAAAGCCCGCTTTTCCTTGTTGCAGCGGCCTTCCGGCATCGTTTGACGGGGCTTTTTTTCACGGTAGAGTAGCGCCGGGGGCCAACGCGCAATCCAGCCGGGACCGGACTTCGGGTGCGGTCCCGCGCTTGTGCGCGGCGTTCCCGGGGGAGCGGTGCGAGCCGCTTGGTGTGAGATGGCGACGCGTTCGCCATGCGTCGGAAAAAGGAAGGTCGGCAGTATGGCAAATCGTGAAAGCGGTACCGTGAAGTGGTTCGACAACGCCAAAGGCTACGGCTTCATCCAGCGCCCGCAGGGCGAAGACGTGTTCGTACACTATCGCGCGATTCGCGGGGAAGGCTTCCGCACGCTGCAGGAGGGGCAGCAGGTGTCCTTCAACATCGTTCAAAGCCCCAAGGGTTTGCAGGCGGAGGACGTCTCGGCCCCTTGACCTCGGTTTGCCGCCAAACCGAAGCCCCCGCGCGGTTCCCGCGCGGGGTTTTTCTTTTGTGGCGGCGGAGCCGCTGCAAAAACTTTCCCGTTCAGGGTTCAAGCCGCTCCACGACCCAGGCGCCGCCGTCGCGGCGATAGGCCAGGCGGTCGTGCAGGCGGCCGCCGCGGCCCTGCCAGAACTCCAGCCATTGCGGCCGCAGCAGGTAGCCGCCCCAGTACTCCGGACGCGGCACGTCCTGGCCCTGGTAGCGGCGCGTGACCTCGTCCAGGCGGCGGTCCAGGGCCTCGCGCGAGGCCGCCACGCGCGACTGCCGCGAGGCGCTGGCGGCGAGCTGCGACAGGCGCGGGCGGATGCGGAAATACTCGTCCGACAGCGGCGCCGGCACCCGCTCCACCGCGCCCTCCACGCGCACCTGGCGCTCCAGCCGGTCCCACCAGAACACCAGCGCGGCGCGCGCGTTGTGCGCCAGCTCATGGCCCTTGCGCGATTCGTAGTTGGTGTAGAAGGTCAGGCCGCCGTCGTGCAGACCCTTGAACAGCACCACGCGCGCCGACGGCCGCCCGTCCGGGGTCGCCGTCGCCAGCGTCATCGCAGTCGGCTCCTGCATGCCGGCGTCGGTGGCGTCCTGCAGCCAGCGCTCGAATTGCACCAGCGGGTCGGGGTGCAGCTGGCTTTCTTCGAGCGGCGGGTTGCGTTCGTACTGGGCCATGCGCGGTTTCCTGGTGCAAGGGCGGCTATCGTACAGGAAGGCTACCCGCGGCAGCGCCGCCGGCCGGCCCTGTGCGCGCACGGCCATCCCCGATAGGATGGACGGCCCTTTCCGACGGAGCGTGCGAGCATGAGCGGATTCAAGGCCCTGCGGGTCCACCAGGCCGGCAAGACCACCGAGGCGCGGCTGGAGCGCATCCGGCTCGACGACCTCTCGGCCGGCAACGTGGTGATCCGGGTGCACTACTCCGGCCTCAACTACAAGGACGCGCTGGCGATCTCCGGCAAGGGCCGCATCATGCGCCGCTTCCCCTGCGTCGCCGGCATCGACCTGGCCGGCGAGGTCGAAGACAGCGCCAGCCCCGCGTTCAAGCCCGGACAGCCGGTGCTGGTGACCGGCTGCAACATCGGCGAGGCGCTGGACGGCGGACTGGCGGAGTACGCGCGCGTGCCGGCGGAGGCGGTGGTGCCGCTGCCGGCCGGACTGACGCCGTTCGAGGCGATGGCGATCGGCACCGCCGGCTTCACCGCCGCGCTGGCGCTGCGCCGCATGCTGGAGAACCACCAGGCGCCCGAGCTGGGCCCGATCGCCGTCACCGGCCCGACCGGCGGCGTCGGCTCGCTCGCCATCCAGTTGTTCAAGCGCCAGGGCTTCGCCGTGGCCGCGATCACCGGCAAGGCGGATACGGCGGCCGATTACCTGCGCGCGCTGGGCGCCGACGAGGTGGTCGAGCGCCAGTCGCTGGACCTCGGCGGCAAGCCCCTGGAAAAAGCGACCTGGGGCGGCGCGGTCGACAACCTCGGCGGCGACACCCTGGCTTATCTGACGCGCACGGTGAAGCCCTGGGGCAACATCGCCTGCATCGGCCTGGCACAGTCGCACGAGCTGCACACCACGGTGATGCCGTTCATCCTGCGCGGCGTGTCGCTGCTGGGCATCCACTCGGTCGAATGCCCGCGCCCGTGGCGCCTGGCGCTGTGGGACAAGCTCGCCGGCGACTGGAAGCCGCGCGACCTGGACAAGCTGGTCGTGTCGCGCGTGGTGGCGCTGGAGGAGGTGCCGGCCGCCTGCCAGGAGATCGTGCAGGGCCGCATCCGGGGCCGCACCGTAGTGCGCCTGGCCGGCGGCTGAGGCGCGCGGAGGCCGCGTGACCGCCGCGTCCGACCACGATCCGCGCTCGCGTCTGCCGACGCGCCCGGCGCTGGTCGCGGAGCTGCGCGCGCGCCCGCCCGGCGCGGCACCGCTGCTGGCCGCCGTGCACGTGGACGTGTGCAACTTCGATCTGCTGAACTTCATCTGCGGCAGCGCCGCGACCGACCGCTTCCTGCAGGACCTGGCGCGCACGCTGTCCGCCGCCGCCGGCGACGACGC
The DNA here is from genome assembly GCA_016182805.1 of Gammaproteobacteria bacterium. GTDB lineage: Bacteria > Pseudomonadota > Gammaproteobacteria > Nevskiales > Nevskiaceae > JACPFV01. Next base: position 4,025 of record JACPFV010000020.1, on the reverse strand, counting down.
GCGCCTGGCGCACGCCTGGAGCGACGAGTTCGACCTGGTGTTCGAGGCCGGCAGCCCGGCCGACGCGCTGGCCCGCGTCGAGGCCCTGCGCGGCGCGCTCAACGCAATGACGCCGCCGGAGGCGGCGCGCGGCATGCCGGTGCTGGCCAGCTTCGGCGTCGCCCTGGCGCCCGCCGGCGCCGACGTCGAGGCGCTGCTGCACAAGGCCCAGTTCGCCTGCCGCGAGGCGCGGCACCAGGGCACCAACCGGATCCATCTGCTGATGGACCAGGACGATTCGGCAACGTCCCTGCGCGAGCAGATGAAGCTCGGCGCGCGCCTTCTGCAGATGATCGCCAACCGCGAGTTCTGCCTGCACGCGCAGCCGATCTTCTACATGAGCGGCGCGGTGGCGCAGCGCGTCGCCAAGGTCGAGATCCTGCTGCGGCAGCGCACCGAGCGCGGCGACGTGCCGGTGTCGCGGCGCACGGTGGAGGTGGCGGAGCGCTACGGCTTCGTGCGCGCGCTGGACGAGTTCGTGCTGGAGCAGGCGCTGGCCTGGTTCAGGGCGCACCCGGAGACGCTGGCGCGCCTGGACCGCTTCAACATCAACCTGTCCGGCCGCTCGCTGTCCGACCGCGGCTTCCACGACTTCCTGGTGCAGAAGGTCTGCCTGGGCGGCGTGCCGCCGGACAAGCTGTGCTTCGAGATCACCGAGACCAGCCTGGTCGGCAGCTTGAAGGATCTGCGCGCGCTGATCCTGGAGCTGCGCCAGCTCGGATGCAGCGTGGCCCTGGACGACTTCGGCGTCGGCCTGTGCTCGTTCGGCTACCTGCAGGAGCTGCCGGTGGACGAGATCAAGATCGACGGCAGCTTCGTGCAGCGCATGGCCACCGACCCGGTGGCGGAGCAGATCGTCACCGCGCTCAAGGCCGTGGCCGATGCCACCGGCAAGCGCACGGTGGCCGAGTTCGTCGACAACCGCACCGCGCTGGACCTGCTGCAAAAGCTCGGCGTGCACTACCTGCAGGGCTGGCTGTTCGCCAAGGCGATGCCGCTGGACGAGCTGCCGCGCTACCTGGAGCGTTTCCGGCCTCAGGAACCGCCCGCCGCAGCCAGGCCCTCCGGCGCGTAACCGCCGCCCGAAGGCCTCAGCCTTCGGGTTCGTAGCCGAGATTCGGCGCCAGCCACCTCTCCGCCTGCGCCAGCGTCCAGCCCTTGCGCCGGGCATAGTCGGCGACCTGGTCCTTCTGCACGCGGCCGACCACGAAGTACTGCGCTTCGGGATGGGCAAAGTACCAGCCGGAGACGGCGGCGGCCGGCCACATGGCGCAGCTGTCGGTAAGCGTGATGCCGGCGTTCTTCTCGGCGTCGAGCAGGCGCCACAGCGTCGCCTTCTCGCTGTGCTCCGGGCAGGCCGGGTAGCCGGGCGCCGGGCGGATGCCGCGGTAGGTCTCGGCGATCAGTTCGTCGTTGCTGCGGCGCTCGTCGGCGGCGTAGCCCCAGAACTCCTTGCGCACGCGCTCGTGCAGGCGCTCGGCGAAGGCCTCGGCGAGCCGGTCGGCCAGCGACTCCAGCAGGATCGCGCTGTAGTCGTCGTGCGCGCGCTTGAACTCGGCGGCCTTCTCGGCGCAGCCCAGGCCGGCGGTGACGGCGAAGGCGCCGACGTAATCGTGCAGGCGGCTCTCCTTGGGCGCGACGAAGTCGGCCAGGCAGCGGTTGGGCACGCCGTCGCGGTGCTGGCCCTGCTGGCGCAGGTTGTACAGGCGCGCGCGCACGGCGCCGCGCGTCTCGTCGGCGTAGATCTCGATGTCGTCGCCCACGCTGTTGGCCGGGAACAGGCCCAGCACGCCGCTGGCGCGCAGCCACTTCTCGCGCACGATGCGGTCGAGCATGGCCTGGGCGTCGGCCCACAGCCTGCGCGCGGCCTCGGCGGTCGCCGGGTTGTTCAGCAGCTCCGGGTACTTGCCCTTCAGCTCCCAGGCGATGAAGAACGGCTGCCAGTCGATGTAGTGGCGCAGCTCGTCCAGCGGATAGTCGTGGAACGCGCGCACGAACTGCGTCGCGTGCTCGTGGCGATGGTCGCAGCCGGGCATCTCGCACACGTCCTTGGCCTGTTGCAGCAGCAGGCGCGGGCGCGGCGGGCGGTAGCCGTCCCAGGCGATGGGCGTCGGGTTCGCGCGCGCCGCCTCCAGGCTCAGCGCCTTTTCCTGGCGGTCCTTGTGCGCGTGGCGCTCGCGGATCTGCGCGTACTCGCGCCGCACGTCTTCGACGAGCTTCGGCTTCCGCTCGGCGGACAGCAGCGCGCTGGCGACCGGCACCGAGCGCGAGGCGTCCTTCACCCAGATCACCGGGCCGTCGTAGGCGGGCGCGATCTTGACCGCGGTGTGCGCGCGCGAAGTAGTCGCGCCGCCGATCAGCAACGGCAGCGTGAAGCCCTGGCGCTGCATCTCGCGGCCCAGGCTCACCATCTCGTCCAGCGAGGGGGTGATGAGGCCGGACAGGCCGATCAGGTCGGCCTTCTTCTCGCGCGCGGCGTCCAGAATCTTCTGGCCCGGCACCATGACGCCGAGGTCGATCACCTCGAAGTTGTTGCACTGGAGCACGACGCCGACGATGTTCTTGCCGATGTCGTGCACGTCGCCCTTGACCGTGGCCAGGACGATGCGGCCGTTGGACCTGGCGACCTCGCCGGGCTTGCGCTCCGCCTCGATGAACGGGACGAGGTAGGCGACGGCCTTCTTCATCACGCGCGCCGACTTCACCACCTGCGGCAGGAACATCTTGCCGGCGCCGAACAGATCGCCGACGACGTTCATGCCGTCCATCAGCGGCCCTTCGATCACCTCCAGCGGGCGCCGGCCCTGCGCGGCCAGTTCGGCGCGCAGCGCCTCGGCGTCGGCCTCGATGTGCGCGTCCAGGCCCTTGACCAGCGCATGCTTGATGCGCTCGCGCAGCGGCAGCGTGCGCCAGGCCAGGTCCTCGGACTCCTTCTTTGCGCCTTCGCCCTTGAACCGCCCGGCGATCTCGATCAGGCGTTCGGTCGCGTCCGCGCGCCGGTTCAGGATCACATCCTCGATGCGCTCGCGCAGCTCGGGATCGAGTTGGTCGTACACGACCAGCGCGCCGGCGTTGACGATGCCCATGTCCATGCCGGCCTTGATCGCGTGGTACAGGAATACCGCGTGGATCGCCTCGCGCACCGGGTTGTTGCCGCGGAACGAGAACGAGACGTTGGACACGCCGCCGGAGACGAGCGCGCCCGGCAGGCTCCGCTTGATCCAGCGCGTGGCCTCGATGAAATCCAGGCCGTAGTTGTTGTGCGCATCGATGCCGGTGGCAACGGCAAAGATGTTGGGGTCGAAGATGATGTCCTCGGCCGGGAAGCCCACCTGCTCGGTCAGGATCCGGTACGCGCGCGCGCAGATGTCCTGGCGCCGCTGCAGCGTGTCGGCCTGGCCCTGCTCGTCGAACGCCATGACGACGACGGCCGCGCCGTACTTGCGGCACAGCCGCGCCTGCTCGACGAACCTGGCTTCCCCCTCCTTCATGGAGATGGAGTTGACCACCGGCTTGCCCTGCACGCACTTCAGGCCGGCCTCGATCACCTCCCACTTGGAGGAGTCGATCATAACCGGCACGCGCGCGATGTCCGGCTCGCTGGCGACGAGGTTCAGGAACCGCGTCATGCAGGCGACGCCGTCGAGCATGCCCTCGTCCATGTTGACGTCGATGATCTGCGCGCCGGCCTCGACCTGCTGGCGCGCCACGGCCAGCGCAGCGGCATAGTCGCCGGCCTTGATCAGACGCGCGAAGCGCGCGGACCCGGTCACATTCGTCCGCTCGCCAATCATCTGGAAGTTGCTGTCGGGGCGGATCGTGAGGGTCTCCAGTCCGGCAAACTGCGTGTACCGCTCGGGAGTCGCAGTCGTGACTTCCGTACTCGTGGTCGCTTCCGTACTCGTGGCTTCCGCCTTTTGCCGTTCGACGCGACCGGCGTCGAACTCCAACGGTTGCGCGGATGCGCGGCGGAAGATCTTCCGCGG
>JACPFV010000019.1 GCA_016182805.1 Gammaproteobacteria bacterium | reverse complement strand
GCCCCGCATGCCGGTCCGCGTGTCCGAGTCCTTCGCACAGGTGCGACATGTACGCCTCAAACCGCTGTCCTGCGTTCATTGCACTTCAGCTCCCGCGTGAAGAAGCGCGGATTATGTCTCGTATTTACTGACACAGTAAGATTAATGAATCTCCACGTTGTGGCGCCGCGGTTCAGCCGCGTGCCCGCCGACGGCGGGCACGTCGGCTGGAACTTGTTAGGGCTTCCTGCGATTCAACGTAGCTGTCCAACAGCCGACGAATCATGCGTTGGTACTGCGTATGGTGTTTTGAAGCCTCGGACTTGAAGAAGTCAATGCTCTTCTTGCTGAGGGCCAAGGTGATTTTGACCCCTTCTTCTCGAAATGCGAGTTAAATCCGGGATGACCTCGACCTTACCGAGGGGTTCATTCGTGTAAGTGATTTTGCTGCTCATAAATAGCTTTTCCTTTCCGCCAGTAACCTGCGCCGATAATTCGAATGGCACCTTGGCGGTATGTGAAACGAACGGTAAGTACCCCTCCTTTGACCATGCCAAAGCAGTAGAACCGTTCCTCACTGCTGCTGTGCGTGACGTCGCGAGCAATCACGCGAAGGGGGTCGGCAAAGGCGTACTGGGCCTGAGCGAAAGAAACATGATGCTTGGCTTGGTTGGCCTCGTCCTTCGCTGCGTCCCATTCAAAGTGCGCCTGACTCATGCCTTGAGTCTAACGTATGACCATACAAGCGGCCATACGTTCATATGGCGACGATGGAAGCCCAGGCTCACCGGCGCCGAGTGAGCGCAGCGAGCGAGGGGACCGCCGCGAAGCGGCGGCGTTCGGATGCCCGCAGGTACGCTTCGAGGCCTACAGCACGACCGAAACGCCCAATATCCTGTGGGCCAGCGCCGATGACGCCGGGTGCATGCAGGCTGAGGAAACGGTGACTTACACTCCAGGTGAAACGAAGATATTCGCCCAGCAATGGAATCAATCGCGGTGCGACAATTCACGTGCCCCAGGGGGCCAGCACATGATTGGAACGCAGGACGCAACGGAATGTTGGGCTCGAGTCGACAAGGAGCGCCCCTTCACTCTCCGGCAGCAAGTGGGAAAGGCAAAAATCGGTCGCGTTTTCGCCGCGGAGGCTTTTGAGTAACGGAGCAAGTCGTCTCCTCAAACTGCGATATCCGCCGTGCACACCGCCGCCCATTTCATCCTCTACGTGGCAGACCAAGCCCGCAGCACAATCTTCTACAAGAAGGTTCTCGGCTGCGAGCCGCGGCTCGACGTGCCGGGCATGACGGAGTTCTCGCTGCCGGGGGGCGCGGTGCTTGGACTGATGCCGGAAGCCGGGATACGAAGGCTACTTGGACCGTCGCTTCCGGACCCGGCGGACGGAGCCGGAATTCCAAGAGCGGAGCTGTATTTGCTCGTGGACCAACCGCGGGCGTTTCACGAAAGGGCGCTTGCGGGCGGCGCAAGAGAGTTGAGCCCGCTTCTTGACCGCGACTGGGGACATTCAGCCGCCTATTCGCTCGATCCGGACGGCCACGTCCTGGCGTTTGCTTGCGTGACGAAAAACGGCAAAGCTGCGCGCTGACGGGCGTTCAACCGAACGACAATGGACGCGGAAGCGACAGCCCCGCTTTGCTCGGATCGATATGGGACAAGTCCAGCACATTTTCATCGCGCCGCACCGCGGCGAGCCGATGGTTTCGCTTGCCGAGGTCGAGGCGCTGGCCGATTGCGGGCTGCGCGGCGACCGCTATGCCGATCCGGCCAACCGGAAATCGCCGCAGGATCAGATCACGTTGATCGAGATCGAGCACATCCGCGCGTTTTCTGCGGCCTCGGGCCTGCCGCTGGCGGCATACGAGCCGCGGCGCAATCTGGTGACGTCCGGCGTCAGGCTCAACGATCTGTGCGGCCGGCGCTTCCGGGTCGGCGCGGTCGAGTTGGAAGGGTTGGAATTGTGTGAGCCGTGCGCCACTTTTGCGCGCAGGACGCACGCGCAAGTCGCCCGCTTTTTCGTGCATCGGGGCGGCTTGAGGGCAAGAATCGTTCGTGGCGGTTTGATCCGCGTGGGCGATGCGATTGGCGAGGATCGCGGCTCGCGAAACTAGTGCGGGCGCGACGCACGGCACCGACGGGAGCTGCGCTTTTATGGGCTGTGCAACGCGATTTCACTTCATGGCGGCCGGCATCGCGGCGCTCGCGGTAGCCGGTTGCAACGTCAGCAGCGGTCGCAGCGTCGCCGGTGACGCCGGTGACGCCGCCAGCGACCCCGCCGAAGCGGGCTGGTTCGCCGCCTGGGGCACGGCGAACTACACCACGTTTCCCAACGGCCCGCTGACGCAGGACGGTGCAAGCCCCAGCACCGGCGTGTTCGACGGCAACGAGGCGGTCGAACAGAGCTTTCGCATGATGATCCACCCCGGCGTCGGCGGCGACCGCGTGCGTTTCCATTTCTCCAACGTCTTCGGCGACCGGCCGCTCGTGTTGCGCAGCGTCTCGGTCGCACTGCGGGCGGCGGCAAGCGGCGCGGCGATCGACCCCGCCACCGCGGTTCCGATCACGTTCGAAGGAAGCTCCGAGGCGCGGATCGCGCCGGGCGCGGAGATCGTCAGCGACGGGGTCGGGTTCGGCTATGCAGCGGGCGACGACCTGGCCGTTACCTTTCACGTGCCCGGCCCAAGCGGGCCGATGAGCTGGCACGCCGAAGCCTTCGCGACGCAGTACCTCAGCCTTCCGCAAAGCGGGGACGTCACCGGCGACGCCAGCGGGGCGAGCTTCCCGAGCGTCGAGCGGGGGTGGTTTTTCCTCAGCGGCATGGACGCTCAGATCGATGCCGGCAAGCTGCCGGCGGGCGGCATTCCGCCCTTCGGCATCGTGATGTTCGGCGACTCGATCACCGACGGCTTCGCCTCCACGCCGGAGCGCAACGAGCGCTACCCCGACTTCTTCGCGCGGCGCCTGCGCGACGCGGGTGTCGTCGCCGGTGTCGTGAACGCCGGCATCAACAGCAACACCGTCACCGCGACGGGCGGCGCCGTCACCGACGGCGCACCGGGCATCGAGCGGTTCGGGCGCGACGTGCTTGCCCGCTCCGGCGTGCGGTCCGTGTTCATCCTGCTCGGCACCAACGACCTGTCGTTCCCGGTCGTCGCCGAGAGCGTCTACGCCGGCCTGGTGAATCTGGCCGCGCAAGCGCACGCCGCCGGGGTGTGCACGCTGGTCGGCACCATTCTTCCGCGCAACGACCCGCCGCTTCCTTTCGGCTGGGACGCCGCGACGGAAGAGCCGGAGCGGCAGAAGCTCAACGGGATGATTCTTGCCAGCACCGAGTTCGATGCGGTCGCCGATGTCGCCGAGGCGATGGAGGACCCGCTGCTCGACAATCAGCCGTTCCGGCCGTACTTCGTCGAGGGGCTGCACCCGAACTCGGTGGGCATGGAAGTTCTCGCCGACGCGATACCGCTCGAACCTCTGTTGCCGGCCCCGTTGGGCAAATGTGCGCGGCAGCGGCCGGCAGGGTGACGGGAAAGGCGTGGAAAGGGCGGCGGCTTCATTCGGCGCAGTGCGAGACGGCCGGCTGCCCGCGACGACGGCGCGGGACTTTGCCTACACTCCCGGCACCCGCTCCGCCCGGAGCGAGCCTCGTCCAAGGGAGAAGACAAATGGCATCGACCGATATCGGGGAATTGAGGGAGCTGTTCCGCGCGGCGCCGTTCGTGGCAAATCTGGGAATGGAACTGGAATCGGTTGGCAACGGCGAGTGCGTCACGACGCTGAGGGTGGAACCGCGCCACCTCCAGCAGAACGGCTTCGTGCACGCGGGCGTGCAGGCGACGATGGCGGACCACACGGCGGGCGCGGCGGCTTCCACGCTGGCGGCGGCGGGCTGCTACGTGGTGACGGCGGAGATCAAGGTCAGCTACCTGCGCGCGGCCAAGGGCGAGCGGCTGATATGCAGGGCCAAGGTGCTGAAGCCCGGCAAGCAGATGTCGTTCGTGGAGTCGGAAGTCTTGTGCGTCGCCGACGGCCGGGAGCACCTGGTCGCCAAGGCCAGCGCCACCATGGCGGCCGTTTCGCCCCGGCAGGGATAAGACTCACGGCGCAGCGCGGCATGACGCCGCAATCCGTGGTGGTGGTCGGCGCGGGAATCGCGGGGCTGACCGCCGCCTACGAGCTGTCCAAGCTCGGCGCCGACGTGACCGTGCTGGAGGCGTCGGAGCGCGTCGGCGGGCGGATGAGCACCGACCGGCGCGACGGCTACCTGCTCGATCGCGGCGCGCAGTTCCTGTCGGACGGCTACACGGTGATCGGCGAGCTGATCGCAGAGCTGGGGCTGGCCGCCAGCGTGCACCCGGCCGGCGGCTGGACCGGGACCGTGCGCGACGGGACGGTGCGGCGGACCCATGCGCGACATCCGTGGACGCTGGCGACCGGCGGCCTGCTGGGCTGGCGCGACACGCTGCGCATGGGGAGCGCAAGCCTGGCGCTCGCGCGGCAGACCCGCGAGCTGCCGCTGAACGACTATTCCGCCTGGCACGCCCTGGACGATGCCGATGCGGCCGACTGGATCGCGGCCACTTTCGGCAGGGACGCGCTGGAATACGTCTTGGAGCCGATGCTGGAGGGCTTCTACTTCCAGGCGCCGGAGCGGATGTCGCGCGCCCTGCCGATGTTCCTGTGGAGCTTCGGCGCGCGCGCCAAGGGCGCGACGGCGCTTGCCGGCGGCATCGGCAGCCTGCCGGAGGCGCTGGCGCGCAAGCTGACGGTGCGCCTGTGCATGCCGGCCGAGTCGATCGACCTCGCCGGCGCGGGCGTGCGCATCGCGACGCCGGCGGGAACGCTGCACGCCGACCGCGTGGTGCTGGCGACCACCGCGTCCGCGGCGCGGCGGCTTTATGCGCCCCGACACGAGGTGGAGGACCGGCTGCTGCGCACCGGCTACAGCGCCTCGGTCAACGTCGGCATCGCGGTCCCGGAGGGCGTTTCCGCACAGCGCGTGGCCGCGGACATCTACGGCCTGCTGATCCCGCGCCGCGAGCGCGACGTGATCGCGGCGGTGGCGCTGGAGTCGCGCAAGTGCCCGGCGTACGCGGCGCGCGGCGAACTGCTGAACGTCATGCTGTGCGGCCTCGCCGGCGCCCGCCTGGCACAGGCGCCCGATGAGCAGGTGCTGGCCGAGGTGCTGCCGGAGCTGGCGCGCTACTTTCCGGGCATCGAGCGCGGCATCGCCTTCACCCACGTCCGCCGCTGGCGCGAGGCCGAGCCGCTGTCGCCGGTCGGACGCAGCCGCGACCTCGCGCTGTATCGCCGTACCTGGCATCCGGGCATGAAGGTCGCTCTCGCCGGCGACTACATGAGCATTCCGTGCACCGAGGGCGCCGCCGAGAGCGGGCGCTGGGCGGCGGCGCGGCTGGGCGGGGCGCTCGCGTCCCGACGCGCGGCCGGCGCCGGCGACCGTTACGCGGTGCGGTTCGATTAAACCGGCGGCTTCCACTTGCGCGGCGGCAGCGCGGACAGCTTTGTCACCTCGGAGTCGCGCGACAGGCCGTGCTGTTGCAGGCGCTCCAGGTAGTGCGCCCAGTTGCGCTCCTGGCCGGTGCCCAGCTCCCACAGCACTTCCCAGGTGTAGAGGCCGGTGCTGTGGCCGTCGTCGAACACCAGGCGCACCGCGTACTGGCCGACCGGCTCGATGCGCTGGATGTTCACCTTGCGCTTGCCCGGCACCAGGGTCGGCTCGCCGCCGCCGTGCCCCATGACCTCGGCGGAGGGCGAGAACACGCGCAGGTACTCGCAGGGCAGTTGGAATCGCGTGCCGTCGGCGTATTTCAGCTCGAGCACGCGCGACTGGCGATGCAGCTTGATCGCCGTGGGCTTCGGCGCGGGGGACGTCATGGGGGACTCCGGGGGATCAGCGGCGGCGGAACAGGCGGCGGAAGAACGATGTCACGGCTTGGCGCAGGCGTTGCCAGCGGGGTGGGCGCGGGCGGAGCTGGGGCGCGGGGGGCTGGCGGGGTACCGGCGGCTTCTCCCTCTCCCCTGCGACCGCCACGGATGGCGGAAGTGCGGCGAAAGGCAGGACGCCGGGAGCCGCCGGGACAGGGCTGGGGAGAGGGGTCGGCGCCGCCGAGCGGACCGGAGCGGCCCGCGAATCCGGAGCGCCGTTGAGGAACAAAAAAGCCATGCGCCCAAGCTTAACAGCCCGGCGGCGCGCCGGACTTACAGGATGTAGCGGCTCAGGTCCTGGTCCTTGGCCAGCTTCGCCAGCTTGCCATCCACGTAGGCGGCATCCACGCGCAGCGGGCCTGCGGACTTGTCCGGCGCGTCGAAAGCGGCGTCTTCCATCAGGCGCTCCAGCACGGTGTGCAGGCGGCGCGCGCCGATGTTTTCGGTGCGCTCGTTGACCTGCCAGGCGATCTCGGCCAGGCGCTTGACGCCGTCCGCGGTGAATTCCACCTGCACGTTCTCGGTCGCGAGCAGTGCCTTGTACTGCTCCGTAAGCGAGTAATTCGGCTCGGTGAGGATGCGCTCGAAGTCGGCCGCGACCAGCGCGTCCAGCTCGACCCGGATCGGCAGGCGGCCTTGCAGCTCCGGAATCAGGTCCGAGGGCTTGGCCATGTGGAAGGCGCCGGAGCAGATGAACAGGATGTGGTCGGTGCGCACGGTGCCGTACTTGGTCGACACGGTGCAGCCCTCGACCAGCGGCAGCAGGTCGCGCTGCACGCCCTCGCGCGAGACGTCGGCGCCCATCACCTCGCCGCGGCGGCAGACCTTGTCCAGCTCGTCAATGAAAACGATGCCGTTCTCCTCGACGCTGCGCAGCGCCTCGGCGCGGATCGCGTCCTCGTCCAGCAGCTTGGCGGCCTCCTCGTCGGCGAGCTGCTTCAGGGCGTCGCGGATCTTCATCTTGCGCGTGCGCGTGCGGCCCTGGCCGAGGTTGGCGATCATCGACTGGATCTGGCTGGTCACTTCCTCCATGCCCGGCGGGCCCATCAGCTCGACGCGCGCGGCCGGCGCTTGCAGCTTCAGCTCGATCTCGGTGTCGTCCAACTGGCCTTCGCGCAAGCGCTTGCGGAACACCTGGCGCGCGGCGGTGTTTTCCGACTGGCGCTGGGCCGAGGCCTCGCCGAAGTCCTTGGGCGGCGGCAGCAGCGTGTCCAGCACGCGCTCTTCCGCGGCCAGTTCGGCCTTGGAGCGTACGCGCTCGGTGGCGCGCTCGCGCTGGAGCTTGACCGCGGCGTCGGCGAGGTCGCGGACGATGGTGTCCACGTCGCGGCCGACGTAGCCGACCTCGGTGAACTTGGTCGCCTCGACCTTGATGAACGGCGCGTCCGCCAGCTTGGCCAGGCGTCGCGCGATCTCGGTCTTGCCCACGCCGGTGGGGCCGATCATGAGGATGTTCTTGGGCGTGATCTCGGCGCGCATCGCCTCCGGCACCTGCATGCGGCGCCAGCGGTTGCGCAGGGCGATGGCGACGGCCTTCTTCGCCAGGGCCTGGCCGACGATGTGCTTGTCCAGCTCCTGGACGATCTCGCGCGGGGTCATCATCTTGGCTGCGGTGGGCTGCTGGTCGTTCATGGATTCAATCCGCGCTTCAGCCGAGCGTCTCGATGGTCAGCTGGTGGTTGGTGTAGATGCAGATGTCGGCGGCGATGTGCATGGCCTTTTCGACCACGTCGCGCGCCGGGAGATTCGTGTTTTCCACCAGAGCGCGCGCCGCCGCCTGGGCGTAGGCGCCGCCGGAACCGATGGCGATCACTCCCTTCTCCGGCTCCATCACATCGCCGTTGCCGGACACCAGCAGCGAGCCGTCCTGGTCCGCGACCAGCAGCATGGCCTCGAGGCGGCGCAGGAAGCGGTCCGTGCGCCAGTCCTTGGCCAGCTCCACGGCGGCGCGGGCGAGCTGGCCGCCGTGCTTCTCCAGCTTGCCCTCGAAACGCTCGAACAGGGTGAAAGCGTCGGCGGTGCCGCCGGCGAAGCCGGCCAGGATCCTGTCGCCGTAGAGCCGCCGCACCTTGCGCGCGTTGCCTTTCAGCCGCGTGTTGTTGAACGAGACCTGGCCGTCGCCGCCGAGCGCGACCTGGTTGTCGCGGCGGACGCAAAGAATGGTGGTGCCGTCGAACTGCTGCATGGGGGAGTCCGGGGAGAAGGTCCCTAAGACTTGGGGCCGGAGCAGCCGGTTTCAATAGCCTGGCGCACCCAAAGAAAAAGGGCGCGGCTTGCGGCCGCGCCCTTCGGAAACAGCGTGCTGCGCGAATTACTTCGCGGCGGCAGCGGTCTCTTCCTTCTTCTCTTCCGTGGCGGCCGGAGCAGCCTCGGCGGCCGGGGCCGGGGCGGCCTCGGCGGCGGCCGGAGCGGCAGCCTCGGCGGCGGGGGCGGCGGCCTCAGCAACCGGGGCAGCCTCGGCGGCCGGGGCGGCGGCCTCTTCCTTCTTGCCGCAAGCGGCGACGGCCAGCACGGCCGCGAGGCCGAAGGCGACAGCGAACTTCTTCATGGATGATCTCTCCGAAAACGAATTTATGACGACGATCAGGGAACCGCCACGCCGGCAGGCGCAGCAGGCCGCGCATTATCCAGATTTTTGCGCGCCGCACAAGAGTTTCTGGATAGAAACTCCCGACGGCTGTCAAGTAGGGCCGCTACGTACGGGATCGTTTGGCGCGGGGGTGGGCGGCGTCGTAGACCTTGGCCAGGTGCGCGAAGTCCAGGTGCGTGTAGATCTGGGTGGTGGCGATGTTGGCGTGCCCCAGCAGCTCCTGCACCGCGCGCAGCTCGCCGCTTTCCTCCAGCAGGTGGGTGGCGAAGGAATGGCGCAGGCGGTGCGGGTGCACGTGGGTGCCGACGCCGGCGCGCCGCCCCCAGGCCGCGAGCCGGCGCTGCACGCTGCGCGCGGCCAGCCGGCGGCCGCGCGCGCCGACGAACAGCGCCGGCTCGTCCGCGGCCGCCCAGGCGCCGCGCAGCTCGCGCCAGCGCACCAACGCGGCGCGCGCCTTGCCGCCGACCGGCACGATGCGCTCCTTGCCGCCCTTGCCGCGCACGCGCACTTCGCGCGCGCCGTCGTCCAGCGCGCCCAGATCCAGCCCGACCAGCTCGGACAGGCGCAGACCGGAGGAATAGAACAGCTCGGCCATCGCCCAGTCGCGCACTTCGGCCGGATCGTCGCCCGCGCCCAGGTTCAGGGCGGCGTTCAAGGCGTCGGAGTTGATCGTCTTGGGCAGGCTGCGCGCGCGCTTGGGCGGTCGCACGTCGGCAGCCGGGTTGTGCTTGAGGCGCCCGCGCCGCAACTGGTCGCGGAAGAAGGAGCGCAGGCTGGACAGGTAGCGTTGCAGGCTGGCCGGCGCGCGCTCGCGCCGGCGCAGCTCGGCCGCCCAGGCGCGCACCGATGCGGCGTCGATCCGCGCCAGCTCGCTTATGCCCTGCGCCGCGCAGAACGCCGAAAACGCCGCCAGATCGCGGCCCGTTGCCGCCAGGGTGTGCGGCGACAGGCAGCGTTCGTGGCGCAGATGGTCGAGGTACTCGGCGATCTCGGCGGCGAAGGGCGCGGCCATCAGCCCAGCTTGGCGCGCAGCGCGGCGGCGACCAGGTCCGCCGTCATCTCCAGGAACAGGCGACCCTGGCGCGGCTGGAAGCGCTGCGGGTCCACGCTCGCCAGCACCAGCATGCCCAGGCCCTTCTCCTTTTCCAGCGGCACCACCGCCGCCGACTGCGGCAGCGCCTTGGCCTGCGGGAACAGCAGGCGCGCGCGCTCGGCGTCCAGCGGGCCGCATTCGACGATGCGCGTGCGGAAGAAGTTGTCGAACGCCTTGAGCACCGGGCTGTGCGCGTCCAGGCGCACCAGGCCGTCGATGTCGTCGCGCTTAAGCGCGCCGGCGGCCAGGCCGATGAAGGTCTCGTCGACCTCGAAGTCCTCGCGCAGGCACTTGCGCAGGCCGCCGACGAGGGCGGCCAGCGTCGGCTGGCGGATCAGCGTGCGCGCCAGCTTGTGCACGTTGGCGGCGCGCTTCTCGTTGTCGCGCGCCGCCTCCAGCAGCTGCTTGAGACGGTCTTCCAGGCGGTTGCTGCGGCCGCGCAGCACCTCGACCTGGCGCTCGATCAGCGACACCGCGGCGCCGGCGCCGTGGCGCAGTTCCAGCACCTCCAGCAGCTCGGGGTAGCGCGCGAGGAAGTCCGGGTTGTCCTTGAGATAGGCCACCACCGCCGCCTCGTCCGGGGCCGGCTGCCCGCAGTCGCGCTGCACCGCTTCCCGCTTCAGTTCCGCCACTCCAGCTCCCCTCGAAACACCGTCGTCGCCGGCCCGGTCATGTAGACCGGCCGGCCCTCCCCCGCCCATTCGATTTCCAGCTCGCCGCCTGGCACCCGGATCGCGACGCGCGGACCCAGTCGGCCCCACAGGCGCCCGACCACCGCCGCCGCACAGGCGCCGCTGCCGCAGGCCAGCGTCTCGCCGGCGCCGCGCTCGTAGACGCGCAGGCGCGCGTGGCCTTCGTCCACGACTTGCAGGAAGCCGGCGTTGACCCGCTCCGGGAACGCCGGGTGCTTCTGCAGGGCCGCGCCGACCTCGGCGACCGGCGCCTCGTCCACGTCCGCGACCTCGATCACCGCGTGCGGGTTGCCCATGTTGGCGACGCCGATCTCGACCGTCGCGCCGCCGTCCACGGTCAGGGTGTAGCGCGGCGCGCGCGCCGGCGCGGCGAACGGGATCTGCGCCGGCTCCAGCCGCGGCACGCCCATGTCCACGCGCACGCGGCCGTCGGCGAGCTGCGCGAGGTTCATCGTCGCGGTGCGGGTGCGCACGCGGATCGAGTCCTTGTGCGACAGGCCCTGCTCGCGCACGAAGCGCGCAAGACAGCGCGCGCCGTTGCCGCACTGGCCGACCTCGCTGCCGTCGGCATTGAAGATACGGTAGTCGAAGTCGACGTCCGGCGCGGACGGCGCCTCGACCACCAGCACCTGGTCGCAGCCCACGCCCAGGCGGCGCTCGGTCAGCAGGCGCAGCAGCTCCGGCGTCGGGCGGAAACGCTCGCGCGTGGCGTCGATCACGACGAAGTCGTTGCCGGCGCCGTGCATCTTGGTGAATGGCAGCTTCATCGGCGTAGTGTACCGGCTTGCCGCGCCGAAGACGCGGCATCGCTACAATGCCGGCCATGCGCCGCACCCACCTGCGCCCCCTGCTGCTGCTCCTGGCCCTGACCCTGGGCCAGTGGCTGAGCTTCGCGCACGCGGCGCAGCATCCCGCGCTGGCGGTGGACCAGCCCTGCCCCGTGTGCCTGCACGCGCAGGGGCTGGACGGCGCACTGCCGCCGGCCAAGCCGGTGCTGCCCGCCATTTCGGGCGCGGCGCGGCCTGTCCCCCCGCCGCCGCGCCGCGCGGCCGTGGCGCCGCTTCGCCGCTGCACCATCCGCGGCCCGCCCCTCCCCCTCGTCTGATTCGAGTTCCGGCCACGGACGCGCTCCGTGCGCCGTTCTTTTCCGAACAGAAATGACGAGGAATCCATGCAGAATCATTCCATCCGCGCGCTGGGTTTGAGCCTGGCGCTGGTCGCACCGCTCGCCGCCCAGGCCCAGGCCCAGGCCGCCAAGGGCGAACCCACCTTCAACCCCCGGATCAGCCTGATCCTGAACGGCACCTACGCCGACTACGGCCGCGCCGGCGAGGCCGAAGTCCCCGGCTTCATCCTCGGCCCGGAAACCGAGTTGCGGCCGGAGGGGCTGTCGCTGGGCGAGTCCGAGCTGGCGATCGAGTCCAACGTCGACCAGAGCTTTCACGGCTGGGCCACTATCGCCCTGGAGAACGAGGACGGCGAGACCGTGGTGGCGGTCGAGGAGGCCTATCTCAACACGCTGGCGCTGCCCGCCGGGCTGGCGCTGAAGTTCGGGCGCTTTTTCTCCGACATCGGCTACCAGAACCGCCAGCACAACCACGCCTGGGAGTTCGCCGACGCGGCGCTGCCGTACCGCGTGCTGCTCGCCAACCACCTGGCCGACGACGGCGTGCAGCTGCGCTGGGTCGCGCCCGCCGATCTGCTGGTGGAAGTCGGCGCCGAGGTCCTGCGCGGCTCCGCCTTCCCCGGCGGCGGCGAGGACCGCGGCGGCAGCAAGGGCCAGACCGTGTTCGTGCACGTCGGCGGCGACGCCGGCAGCGGCGGCGCCTGGCGCCTGGGCGCGTGGCATTACAACGCCGACGCCAAGGGACGCGAGACCGGCGAGGACGCCATCGTCGCCTTCACCGGCGACAGCAAGGTCTCCGGCGTGGACGCGGTGTTCAAGTGGGCGCCCGAAGGCAATCCGGCGCAGACCAACCTGGTCCTGCAAGCGGAGTACATGCTGCGCGAGGAAGACGGGGACGTTACCGACGAAACCGCGGCCGCGACCAGCGGCTATGACGGCAGGCAGACCGGCTTTTACGTCCAGGGCATCTACCAGTTCATGCCGCGCTGGCGCGTGGGCCTGCGCTACGACCGCCTGCACGCCGACAACGACGTGACCGCGCCGGCCGCCGGCACCGCGCTCGCGGATCTGGCCGAGGACGGCACCGACCCGGAGCGCTGGAGCGCGATGGCGGATTTCTCCAACAGCGAGTTCAGTCGCTTGCGCCTGCAAGTCAACCGCGACGAATCGCGCGCCGACGGCAAGCCCGACGACCAGGTGCTGGTCCAGTACATCTTCAGCCTGGGCTCGCACCCGGCGCACCAGTTCTAAGGGAGCGGCCATGCGCAAGCTTTCGATTGCATTGACCCTGGCCGCGGCGGCGTTCGCCGCGCCGGGCCAGGCCGCGCTCAAGGTGTTCGCCTGCGAACCGGAATGGGGCGTGCTGGCGACCGCGCTGGGCGGCGACGCGGTGGAGGTCTACGCCGCCACCACCGCCTTGCAGGACGTGCACCGCATCCAGGCGCGGCCCAGCCTGATCGCCAAGTACCGCCAGGCCGACCTGCTGGTGTGCACCGGCGCCGACCTGGAGATCGGCTGGCTGCCGGCGCTGGCGGAAAAGGGCAACAACCCGAAGCTCCTGCCCGGCGCGCCGGGCTACTTCGAGGCGGCGCGGCACGTGACGATGCTGGAAGTGCCGGCCAGCGTGGATCGCGCCCTGGGCGACGTGCACCCGCAAGGCAATCCGCACATCCAGACCAGCGCGCGCAACATCGCGGCCGTCGCCGCGCCGCTGGCCGAACGGCTGGCGCAGCTCGACCCGCCGCACGCGGCGGACTACCGCGCGCGTCACCGGGACTTCGCCGCGCGCTGGGCGGAGGCGATGCTGCGCTGGGAAGAGCGCGCCCAGCCACTGCGCGGCGTGCCGGTGGTGAGCAACCACAAGAGCTGGGCCTACCTGTACGACTGGCTCGGCCTGCGCGAAATCGCCACGCTGGAGCCCAAGCCCGGCATCCCGCCCAGCGCGGCGCACCTGGAGGCGGTGCTGACCGGTCTGGGCGCGCAGCCGGCGCGCATGGTGGTGTACGCGGCCTACCAGGACCGGCGGCCGGCGGAATGGCTGGCCGGGCGCGCCGGCATCCCGGCGGTGGAGCTGCCGTACTCGGTCGGCGGCGTGCCCGGAACCGACGACCTGTTCGCCCTGTTCGACGCCACCGTGGACCGCCTGCTCGCCGCCCTCGGCGGCAAGGCGGGTTGAGCCATGCCCGGCTTCGACTGGTCGCTGCTGGGAGCCCCGCTGCTGGCGGGGCTCCTGGTCGTCGCCACGCACGTGCCCCTGGGGCGCCGCGTGCTGCAACGCGGGATTATCTTCATCGACCTGACCATCGCGCAGGTCGCGGCGCTGGGCGTGATCGTCGCCGGCACGCTGGGCTTCGGCGGGCTGGAGGCGGAAGGCTGGCGCGCCCAGCTCGCCGCCGCCTTCGCCGCCCTGGCCGCCGCCGCGCTGCTGACCTGGACCGAGCGGCGCTTCCGCCACATGCAGGAGGCGCTGATCGGCAGCCTGTACGTGCTCGCCGCCTGCGTGGCGCTGCTGGTGCTGGCGCACAACCCGCACGGCGCCGAGCACATGCAGGAGCTGCTCGCCGGCCAGATCCTGTGGATCGGCATGAAGCAG
>JACPFV010000018.1 GCA_016182805.1 Gammaproteobacteria bacterium | reverse complement strand
GCTGGTCGATCGTCTTGAGCGATTCGTCAATCATGATGGCGTGCATCCGCCCATCATGAACAGGCCCCGATCCGCTACAGACTCATTTCACGCTGGAAACGCGACCCCGCCTTCAGACTCATTTCACATTGGAAGAGACTTCCTATTGCATTAGGTGGGCCGAGTCCTTAACATGCGCGCCCTACCGGTGCGGGGTGGAGCAGTCTGGCAGCTCGTCGGGCTCATAACCCGAAGGTCGCAGGTTCGAATCCTGCCCCCGCTACCACAACAACTGGTGCAGGACAAACCAGGGCCCTAGAGGCCCTTTTTTGTTCCCCAAAACAAGGCCTTGGGCCGAGGTGATGAGGTCGGATGGCGTCGGTTCAGCAAACCCTCGAGCAGTTGGTCGAGCCGGTCGTAACGGCGATGGGCTACGAGCTTGTGCTGCTCGAGTACAGCCCGCACAAGGGCTCCGCTCTGGTGCGTCTGTACATCGACGCGCCGGGCGGGATCACGCTGGGCGATTGCGAATCCGTGAGCCGCGAAGTCGAAGGCGTGCTGGATGTCGAGGACCCGATCCCGCACAACTATCGTCTGGAAGTCTCCTCGCCCGGCCTGGACCGGCCCCTGGTCAAGCTGGCGCACTTCGAGCGATTCGCGGGCGAGACGGCGCAGATTCATTTGCGCGTGCCGCGTCCGGGCGCCGGCAACCGGCGCCGCTTCGTCGGCACGCTGGCCGGCGTGCAGGGGGACACGGTCCTGCTGGATACGCCCGAAGGCCGGGTCGAGATCGGGTTGAGCGAGATCGAGCGCGCGCGGCTGGTGCCGTCGTTCGAAGCGAAGGAGCATAGGAGCCGTTCATGAACAAGAACATCCTTTTGATGGTCGACGTCGTCTCCAACGAGAAGGGCGTGGAAAAGGAGATCATCTTCCAGGCACTGGAGGCGGCGCTCGCGTCCGCGAGCAAGAAGCTCTACGGCGAAGAGCTGGACGTGCGCGTCACCATCGACCGCGACTACGAGACGTTCCGCCGCTGGAAGGTGCTGGAGGACGAAGATCCCAACTTCGAATCGCCGCACCGCCACATGGACTGTTCCGTCGCCCAGGAAAAGAAGCCGGGCGTGCAGGTGGGCGAGTACATCGAGGAGCCGCTGCCCAACGTCGAGTTCGGCCGCATCTCGGCGCAGGCCGCCAAGCAGGTCATCGTGCAGAAGGTGCGCGAGGCCGAGCGCGCGCAGGTGGTGGACCAGTTCCGCAACCGCGTCGGCGAACTGCTGACCGGCCTGGTCAAGCGCATCGAGCGCGGCAGCGTCATCGTCGACCTCGGCGGCAGCGCCGAGGCGATCATCCCGCGCGAGCACGTGATCCCGCGCGAGCCGCTGCGTCCGGGCGACCGCGTGCGCGGCTACCTGTACGAAGTGAAGTCCGAAGTGCGCGGGCCGCAGTTGTTCCTGTCGCGCACCTCGCCCAAGTTCCTGATGGAGCTGTTCAAGCTGGAAGTGCCGGAGATCGCCCAGGGCCTGATCGAGCTGAAGGGCGCCGCGCGCGACCCCGGCCTGCGCGCCAAGGTCGCGGTCAAGGCCAAGGACAAGCGCATCGATCCGGTCGGCGCCTGCGTCGGCATGCGCGGCTCGCGCGTGCAGAGCGTGTCCAACGAGCTGGCCGGCGAGCGCATCGACATCGTGCCCTGGGACGAGAACTCGGCCCAGTTCGTCATCAACGCGATGGCGCCGGCGGAAGTCGAGTCCATCGTCGTGGACGAGGAGGCGCATTCGATGACCATCGCGGTGGCCGAGGACAAGCTGGCGCAGGCGATCGGCCGCGGCGGCCAGAACGTGCGCCTCGCCTCCGAGCTGACCGGCTGGGTGCTGAACGTGATGACCGCGGCCGATGCGCACGCCAAGACCGAGGAGGAGAACTCCACGGTCAAGAAGATGTTCATGGAGAACCTGGACGTCGACGCCGAGGTCGCCAACATCCTGGTGCAGGAAGGCTTCACCACGCTCGAGGAAGTCGCCTACGTCCCGACGCAGGAGTTGACCGAGATCGAGGAGTTCGACGAGCAGATCGTCGACGAGCTGCGCAACCGCGCGCGCGACGTGCTGCTGACCAAGGCGATCGCGAAGGCGGAGCGGGCGGCCGACGCCAAACCGACGGACGACATGCTGCAGCTCGAAGGCATGGATCGGGACACCGCCTACAAGCTGGCGGAAGCCGGCATCGCGACGGGCGAAAATCTCGCCGACCTGGCCACGGATGAGCTGCTGGAAAAGATTCCGATGGACGAGGCCAAGGCTTCGAGCCTGATCATGGCCGCTCGCGCCAAGATCTACGCCTGAGTTGAGTCACCGCTTCGGAACCCACGGAAACCCCATGTCGACGGTCACCGTTATTGATTTTGCCAACGAGCTGAACCGGCCCGTTGAGGAGCTGCTCGCGCAATTCCGGGAAGCCGGTGTGGCCGTGCCCGACGAGAAGTCGCCGATCTCGGCGGACGACAAGCTGGCCCTGCTGTCGTACTTGCAGCAGAAGACGCGCCACGCTATCGGCGCCGCGGCGCCCGGCGCGGCGCCGGCGGTGGAGCCGCGGCGCATCACGCTCAAGCGCAAGGAGACCAGCGAGATCAAGCTCGGCGGACCCGGGCGCGGCGTGGCGGCCAAGACGGTGAGCGTGGAGGTGCGCAAGCGCCGCACCTACATCAAGCGCGACGCCGTGGACGAGCAGGAAACGGCCGCGGAGGCCGAGGCCGAGGCGCGCGAGACCGCCGAGCGCGAAGCCGCAGCCCGCGCCGCCGCGGAGGCCGAGGCCAAGCGTCACCAGGAAGAGGCGGAGCGGCGCCTGCGCGACGAGGAGGAAGAGCGCAAGCGTGCCGCCGCCGAGGAAGAGGCGCGCCGCCAGGCCGAGGCTGAAGTCCGTGCGGCGGCCGCCGCCGCGGCTGCTGAGGCTTCCGCCCCCGCGCAAGCCGCAGCGCCGGTC
>JACPFV010000010.1 GCA_016182805.1 Gammaproteobacteria bacterium | reverse complement strand
GGCGGCGCATCCGCCCACGAACACCAGTTCTTCCCGCATATCGCCCAGGGCTTCGGCGACAAGAAGCAGATAGGGCAAGTTAGGGTCGTCAGGGCGCATCGCGCGAGTTCAGCCTGTCGGCGAACAGCTTTGCCGCAAGGGCGCGTTCGCGCTGGCGTCCCACGCGCAGCGCGTCCAGCAGTGCCAGCAGTTGATGCAAGTGCGGGTCCGCCATCGCCGCGAGCGGCGCCGTTCGATAGATCGGAGAAATAGTTGGCCCTTTCGCAGCGCCTTGTGGGTGCGCCCACACGGGGTTTTCCGCTGGCGGGCTGTTGACCAGTGACGCCAGTGGTTCGGCGCCATACGCCGTGGGGATGCCGCGCTTTGCCGCGCCGATCTCCGCCGGAAACGCATAGCGCACACCATGCACGGCGAACTCGATTAGCGCCGGGCGGACCGGCGACCAGTTGCGGCGGTCGCGCGCGACAGCGAGCCCGGCAAAGATGGCGCGCCGGACACTGGCATGCGCTTCGCCGGGACTCAACGATAACGAGTGCGACAGCGCGGCATAGGTCCAAGGCACGCCCGGATGGGCGGCGACTTTGAGCAGGACCAGCAATTCCTGGGGCTTAAGCTCCACGGCACCCTGGGCAATATTCACGATTCATGAATCGTGAATATGGGTTATTTCCGTGAGCGCCGCAAGGCGTCCGGCGGGTTCGCCCGGCACGCCCGGTCAGCCTGCCGGTTCGTACGGGCTCGGCTCGATTCGGGCTCGCTGCGCTCGTGCGACTTCGTTCCAGACGGTGTCGCCAATGGATTGCCGCCCGCGCCGCACGCTAGAATCGCGTGCGTCGCGGGCGTAGTTCAATGGTAGAACTGTAGCTTCCCAAGCTACTAACGTGGGTTCGATTCCCATCGCCCGCTCCAAATTAACGTGAGCGTGCAGTGGTTGCAGCCGTCCCTGGCGCGGCAGTCCGGCCCGGCCATTCATGGCCGGGCGTTCGGCCGCGCAGCGAGCAGTGCTCGCTGGGCGCGCGGCCTCACCCATCGCCCGCTCCAAATTCCTTCCCCGGCGCGACGATGCAAGTGATCCTCAACGGCCAACCCACCGAGTTGGCGGAGAGCGCCACGCTCGCCACGCTGCTCGAACAGCTCCAGCTCGGCGAGCGCCGCGTGGCGGTCGAGCGCAACGGCGAGATCGTGCCGCGCTCGCAGGCGGCGGCCACGCGCATCCGGCCAGGGGACCGCATCGAGATTGTTCACGCCATAGGCGGGGGCTGAAATGAACGCGCAACTGCAAACCCAACCCAACGACGCCCTCGTCATCGCCGGCAAGAGCTACGCCTCGCGCCTGCTGGTCGGCACCGGCAAGTACAAGGATCCGGACGAGACGCGCCGCGCGATCGAGGCCAGCGGGGCCCAGATCGTGACGGTCGCGATCCGCCGCACCAACATCGGCCAGGACAAGAGCCAGCCCAACCTGCTCGACGTGCTGCCGCCCGCGCGCTACACCATCCTGCCCAACACCGCCGGCTGCTACACGGCCGAGGACGCGCTGCGCACCTGCCGCCTGGCGCGCGAGCTGCTGGACGGTCATGCGCTGGTCAAGCTCGAGGTGCTGGGCGATCCCAAGACCCTGTACCCGGACATCCCGGCCACGCTGAAGGCGGCGGAGACGCTGATCCGCGAGGGCTTCCAGGTCATGGTCTACACCAGCGACGACCCGATCGCGGCCAAGCGCCTGGAGGAAATGGGCTGCGTGGCGGTGATGCCGCTGGCGGCGCCGATCGGCTCGGGCCTGGGCATCCAGAACCGCTACAACGTGCTGACCATCGTCGAGAACGCCAAGGTGCCGATCCTGGTGGACGCGGGCGTCGGCACGGCCTCCGACGCGGCCATCGCCATGGAGCTGGGCTGCGACGGCGTGCTGATGAACACGGCCATCGCCGAAGCCAAGGACCCGGTGCGCATGGCCGGCGCCATGCGTCACGCCATCATCGCCGGCCGCGAGGCTTTCCTCGCCGGGCGCATGCCGCGGCGGCGCTTCGCCTCGGCGTCGTCGCCGGTGTCGGGCCTGCCGTTCTGAAGCCGGCGCATGAGCCAGGCTGAAGTCGCGCATCGCCGCGTCGTGCGCTCCTTCGTGCGGCGCGAAGGCCGGCTCACGCCGGCGCAGAGCCGCGCCCTGGAGGCGCTGTGGCCGCGCTTCGGTCTGGAGGCGCCGGCGGCGCCGCTGGACCTCTCCGCCGCCTTCGGGCGCGCGGCGCCGGTGGCGATCGAGATCGGCTTCGGCAACGGCGACCACCTGCTGCACCTGGCGCAGGCGCGACCGGACTGGAACGTGCTGGGCGTCGAGGTGCACCGCCCCGGCGTCGGCCGCGTGCTGGCGCGCGCGCAGGCCGCCGGCCTGGCCAACCTGCGCGTCGCCTGCCACGACGCGGTGGAGGTGCTGCGCGACTGGCTGCGCGAGGGCGCGCTGGACGAGGCGCTGATCTACTTCCCCGACCCCTGGCCGAAGAAGCGCCATCACAAGCGCCGCCTGGTCCAGCCGGACTTCGCGCGCCTGGTGGCCTCGCGCCTGAAGCCGGGCGGGGTGCTGCGGCTGGCCACCGACTGGGCCAACTACGCCGAGCACATGCTGGCGGTGCTCAACGCCGAGCCGCTGCTGCGCAACGGCGCGCCGGACGGCGGCTGCATCCCGCGCCCGTCGCAGCGGCCGGTGACGAAGTTCGAGGCGCGCGGCGAGAAGCTGGGGCACGCGGTGTTCGACCTGGAGTACCGCCGTGTCGGCTAGGCACCCGATCATCGCCGTCACCGGCTCCTCCGGCTCCGGCACCAGCAGCGCGCGCGGCGTGTTTGCGGCGGTGTTCGAGGAACTGGGCGTGCGCGCGGCCTTCGTCGAGGGCGACAGCTTCCACGCCTTCGACCGCGAGCAGATGCGCGCGGCGCTGGAGCGTTCGCGCATCCGTGGCGAGAACTACTCGCACTTCGGCCCGGCGGCCAACCTGTTCGACCGCCTGCAGGCGCTGTTCCAGGAGTTCGGCGAGCGCGGCAGCGGCCGCGTGCGGCGCTACCTGCACACCGAGGCCGAGGCGATCGCGGCGGGGCAGACGGTCGGCACCTTCACCTCCTGGGAGCCGCTGCCGGCGGACGTGGAGCTGCTGTTCTACGAGGGTTTGCACGGCGGCCTGGTGACCGACGAGTGCAACGTCGCCCAGCACGTGGATCTGCTGGTGGGCATGACGCCGACGGTCAACCTGGAGTGGATCCAGAAGATCCACCGCGACGCCGCGGAGCGCGGCTACGACCCGGTGGAGGTCGCCGGGACCATCCTGCGCCGCATGCCCGACTACGTCACCTACATCACGCCGCAGTTCTCGCGCACCGACGTCAACTTCCAGCGCGTGCCGCTGGTGGACACGTCCAATCCGTTCGTGCTGCGGCCGATCCCCAAGCCGGAGGAGAGCCTGGTGGTGGTCCACTTCAACGGGCACAGCCGCGTGTCCGCGAACCGCGACGAGCTGCTCGCCGGAGTGCCGGGCTCGTTCCTGTCCAATCCGGACACCCTGGTGGTGCCGGGCGAGCACATGCAGCTGACGATGCAGCTCACGCTCAAGCCGGCCGTCGCGCGGCTGGTGGCGCGCCAGCGCGAGCTGGCCGCGCGCCGGGAGGCGCCGTGAACCGCCGGCCGCTGGGCGCGAGCGGCATCGCCGTGAGCGAGATCGGCCTGGGCACCATGACCTGGGGCGAGCAGAACACCGAGGCGCAGGCGCACGAGCAGATGGACTACGCGGTGGCGCAGGGCATCAACCTGTTCGACGCCGCGGAGATGTACCCGGTGCCGCCCAAGGCCGAGACGCAGGGGCGCACCGAGCAGTACATCGGCACCTGGTTGCGCCAGCGCGGCGGGCGCGACCGGATCGTGCTGGCGACCAAGACCACGGGGCCGGCGGACTTCCCCTGGCTGCGCGGCGGCCCGCATCCCTCTCGCACGCAGATCGTGCAGGCCCTGCACGACAGCCTGAAGCGCCTGCAAACCGACTACGTCGACTTGTACCAGGTGCACTGGCCGGACCGGCCGACCAACTATTTCGGCAAGCTCGGCTACGTGCACCAGGACGCGCCGGGCGCGGTGCCGATCGAGGAGACGCTGGGCGCGCTGGCGGACCTCGTGAAGGCCGGCAAGGTCCGCCACGTCGGCATCTCCAACGAGACGCCCTGGGGGCTGGCCGAGTACCTGCGCCTGGCGCGCGAGCGCGGCTGGCCGCGCGTGGTCTCGATCCAGAACCCGTACAACCTGCTGAACCGCAGCTTCGAGGTGGGCCTGGCCGAGTTCGCGCACCGCGAGAACGTGTGTCTGCTGGCGTACTCGCCGCTGGCGTTCGGCGTCCTGTCCGGCAAGTACCTCGACGGCGCGCGCCCGCCCAACGCGCGGCTGACGCTGTTCGCGCGCTTCCAGCGCTACGCCGGCGCGGCGGCGGAGGCGGCCACGCGCGAGTACGTCGCGCTCGCCCGCCAGCACGGCCTGGACCCGGCGCAGATGGCGCTGGCCTACGTCGGCTCGCGGCCGTTCGTCTGCTCGAACCTGATCGGCGCGACGACGATGGAGCAGTTGCGCGACAACATCGCCGCGCACGCGCTGCGCTTGCCCGACGCGGTCCTGCAAGGAATCGAGGCGATCCATCGCCGCCATTCCAACCCCTGTCCCTGATCGGCGACGGCCGCCCGTCGGCGCGGGCATGCCGGCGTGAGGTTTTGTCTACCGGGAGGGGTTGAACCGCCCGTGCAATCGGCCTATAACAAACGCACGAGGCGGCGTATGCCAAGTCGGGAGGTTACGGACATGGCGGAATGGGTTCGCGAGATGTCGGTCGGCGAGTGGTACCAGCCCGAAGAGGGCGAGCCATTCGAGATTGTCGGCATTGATCCGAAGGCCGAAGTCGTGCTGGTTCAGCACTTCGACGGCACGCTGGAGGAGTTCGACTTCGACAGCTGGATGGAACTGCGCGCGCGACCCTGTGCCCCGCCGGAAGACGTGAGCGGCGCGCTGGACCTGGACCGGAACGACCGCCAGGACTTCGGCATGGACACCGAGATCGGTCGCGCCGACCGCTGGCAGGACCCGCTGGACTTCCTCGATACCCGCTGAATCCGCGCGCCGCATGGCGCGCGTTGTCGCCGTTTTTCCACACTTGACCCGGTTTGAGCCGGCGCGCAGTCTTGAACGGCGTGCCCTCACCCCGCCGCTCTCATCCGCGAGCGGCCATCCCCTCTCTCAAGGGGAGAGGGGAGGCGGTGTCGCCACGCGACATTCATATCCAGGGGGAGCGCCGCCATGTTCCCGTTCGACTATTTCGCTTCGCGGGCACTGCCGCCCGCATTCAAGACCGAGCTGGGCAACGGCACGCCGATCCTGGTGCGCCACGTGCGGCCGGAGGACGCGCCGCGGCTGAAGGAAGGCTTCAATCGTCTGTCGCACCTGGCGCGCCGGCGCCACTTTCCCGGCGAGGAGCCGACCGAGCTGACCGACGAGCAGCTCAAGCTGCTGTCCCAGGTGGACGGCCGTAACTACGTGATCTGGGGCGCGCAGAACCCGCGCAAGCCGGACGAGCCGGGCATCGGCATCGCGCGCTACCGGCGGCTGGACGAGGAGCCGGACGCCGCCGACGTGGCGATTACCGTGATGGATCCGTACCAGGGCACCGGCGCCGGCCTGGTGCTGCACGCCTGCCTGCACTTCACCGCGCACCACAACGGCATCCGCGCCTTCTACTACGACGTCTCCGGCGAGAACGAGCGATTCATCCGTCACCTGAAGCACCTGGGCGCCGAGCACGTCGGCCGCGTGGTCGGCGTCACGCGCCTGAAGCTGCCGGTGTTCGCGCGCGCGGCCAGCGTGCCGCAGTACAGCGCCAGCGGCTTCAAGCTGGCGCGGACGATGCGCCGTCTGGCCGCGGCGCCGGCAATCGCCGCGTGAGCCGCCACAGCACCAGCAGCGCCGGCACGCCCAGCGCCGAGGTGTAGACGAAGAACAGCGGGTAGCCGATCGCGTCGGCTATGAAGCCAGATCCGCCCATCAGCAGCTTGCCGGGCAGCGAGAAGAACGCCGAGAACAGCGCGTACTGCGTGGCGGTGTAGGCGATGTTGGTCAGGCCCGACAGGTAGGCGATGAAGGCGACGCCGGCGAAGTTGTAGGCGAAGTTGTCGCCGCTCACCACCAGGCCCAGCGCCAGCAGGCCGGGCTTGTCGGCGAAGGCCAGCGTCATGAACGCCAGGTTGGACAGGATCACCAGCACGCCGCCGACGAAAAGCGTGCGCACCACGCCCAGGCGCGCCACGCCGACGCCGCCGACCACCACGCCGACGATCGAGGCGATCACGCCGTAGCCCTTGGCGACGATGGCGATCTCCTGCAGCGTGTAGCCGATGTCCAGGTAGAACGGGTTGGCCATCACGCCCATCGTGTAGTCGGTGAGCCGGAACGTGCCGATGAAGGCCAGGATCAGCGCGCCGGTGGCCAGGCCGTTGCGCGCGAAAAAATCGGTGAGCGGGCACACCACCGCGCCGATGAACCAGCCGCCGGCGTGGCGCAGGGCGTGCGGCCAGTGCGCCTTGCGATCGAGGAACCCGACGACGCGCTGCTCGCGCAGCTCGGTGTCGCGGCCGACGTGGACCTCCGGCTCCGGGATGGCGAGCGCGGTCAGCACGCCCACGCCCATCAGCGCCGCCATCGTCAGGTAGGACAGGCGCCAGTCGTACTCGCCGGCCAGCCACAGTGCGCCGGCCTGCGCCGCGAGCAGGCCGATGCGGTAGCCGAGCTGGTAGCCGGCCGCCATCGCGCCCTGCATGGAGCCGGGCGCCGCCTCGATGCGCCAGGCGTCGATCGCGATGTCCTGGGTGGCGCCGCAGAACGCCACCAGCACCGCGAACAGCACCAGGCCGCCGAGGTCCTGCGCCGGATCGCCGTGCGCCAGCCCGACCAGGCTGGCGATGACGCCGAGTTGCGCCAGCAGCATCCACGAGCGCCGGCGGCCGAGCAGGCGCGTGAGGCCGGGCAGCGGCATGCGGTCCACCAGCGGCGCCCACAGCAGCTTGAACGAGTACGCCAGCCCGACCAGCGACAGCAGGCCGATGGTGGCGCGGTCGATGCCGGCCTGGCGCAACCAGGCGGACAGCGTGGAGAACACCAGCAAGAACGGCAGGCCGGCGGAAAATCCCAGGAACAGCATCGCCAGCACGCGCGGGTGGCGGTACACGCGCAGGGCGGCCAGCCAGGGATGCTGCCGGTCGGCGGCGGGCGTCGTCACGGCGCGTAGTCGACGGTCAGGGGCGCGTGGTCGGAGAAGCGCTCGTTCTTGTACACCGCCGCCTTGCGCAGCCGGTCGCGCAGGCCCGGCGTCACCACCTGGTAGTCGATGCGCCAGCCCACGTTCTTGGCCCAGGCCTGGCCGCGGTTGCTCCACCAGGTGTACGCCTCGCCCTCGGCGGCGGGATGCAGGTGGCGGTAGGCGTCGACCCAGCCCAGCTCGCCGAACGCCCGGTCCAGCCAGGCGCGCTCGTGCGGCAGGAAGCCGGAGTTCTTCCGGTTGCCGCGCCAGTTCTTCAGGTCGATGTTGTTGTGCGCGATATTCCAGTCGCCGCAGATCGCGTACTGCCGGCCGTTGCCGATCCACTCGCGCAGCCGGGGCAGGAAGAACTCCAGGAACCGGTCCTTGCTCGCCTGGCGCTCCGGGCCGGCCGAGCCGGACGGCAGGTACAGCGAGACGACGGAGAACGCGCCGTAGCGCAGCTCCAGGTAGCGGCCCTCGGCATCGAACTCGGTCGCGCCGAGCTGGGTCAGCACCTCGTCCGGCTTGTCGCGCGCATACACCGCGACGCCGGCGTAGCCCTTCTTTCCGGCGCTGTTGAAATACGTGTGCCAGCCCTCCGGATGGAAGATGCCGTCGTGCTGGATGTCGGCCGGCTGCGCCTTGGTCTCCTGCAGGCACAGGAAGTCCGCGTTCTGCTTGTCCAGCCATGCGAACAAGCCCTTGCGGGCCGCCGAACGGATGCCGTTGGCGTTCAGGGAAATGACTTTCAAAGGAGTCTCCGCGAAGGCCGTTATCATAGCCACATGCGCGACTATCAAACCGTTTTCCTGCAACTGGCCCTGAAGCACGAGGTGCTCAGGTTCGGCCAGTTCACCCTCAAGTCCGGGCGCGTCAGCCCGTATTTCTTCAACCTGGGCAAGATCTCCAGCGGCGCGGCGATGCGCGAGCTGGGCCGCGCCTACGCGCGGGCGCTGCTCGATTCGGGCGTTGCCTTCGACATGCTGTTCGGCCCGGCCTACAAGGGCATCCCGCTGGTGGCGGCGGTGGCGATCGCCCTGGCCGAGCTGGGCCGCGACGTGCCGTACGCCTACAACCGCAAGGAAGCCAAGGACCACGGCGAGGGCGGCCTGCTGGTCGGCGCCAGGCCGCAGGGCCGGGTCGTCGTCGTCGACGACGTGCTCACCGCCGGCACCGCGCTGCGCGAGTCGGTGCAACTGCTGCGCGACGCCGGCGCCGAGCCGGTGGCGGCGCTGATCGCGCTCGACCGCCAGGAGCGCGGGCCGGGCGGGCTCTCGGCGGTCGCCGACATCGAGCGGGAACAGAAGCTCAAGGTGATCGCGCTGGTCAACGTCGCCGACCTCATGGAGCATCTGGGCCGCAGCGGGCAGGACGGCGCGACGCTGGCGGCGATCCGCGACTATCAGGCGCGCTACGGCGTTCCCGCGTAGCATGAGGCGCGCGGGGGCGCCGCCGGGGGGAGGGACTATGCGCAAGGCTTTCGTTCCGACGGTGATGGCGGCCGCGCTGCTGGCGCAGCCGGCGGTGGCGCAGAAGAGCGGCAAGACCATCCAGTGCTGGACCGACGAGTCGGGACGCCGCGCCTGCGGCGACCGCGTGCCGCCGCAGTACGCCAAGCAGGAGCGGCAGGTCGTCAACGAGCGCGGCCTGGTGGTCGACACCAAGGCGCGCGAAAGGACCCCGCAGGAAATCGAGGCCGAGCGCCGCGCCGCGGAGCTGGACGCGGAGCTGAAGCGGCGCGAGGAAGAGCGCCGCGCGCACGACCAGTTCCTGTTGCAGACCTACCGCAGCGTCAAGGACCTGGAGGCCACGCGCAGCGACCGCGTGACGACCCTGGACGCCCGCATCCGGCTGGTGGGAAAGGCCATCGCCGACGGCGAGGCCGCGCTCAAGTCGCTCCACGAGCAGGCCGAGGCGGCGCGCAAGGGCGGCAAGGAGCCGGAGCCCAAGCTCGCCGCGCAGATCCGCGAGTTCGAAAAGTCGCTGGCCGAGAACCGCAAGGCCGCCGAGCTGCTGCGCCAGGAGCGCGACAAGACGATCGCCGCGTTCGACGCCGATATCGCGCGCTACCGCGAGCTTAAGCCCGGCACGTAGGCGTCGTCGGCGTCCGCGCGCGCCGGCGGCAGCGGCTGCACTCGCAGGCCCTCGCGCACGAGCAGCGCCGGCAGGCCGTCCGGCCCGGCGTAGTGCGCCGCGCCGGCGACGATCAGGTGCGGCACGGCGTCGTTCAGCATGGCGCGGATGCGCGGCAGCCAGCGCCGGTTGCGCTCCGTCAGCAGGCGCGCGTAGAGCTGCGGGTAGCCCTCGCGCATCCGGTTCACGCGCTGGTCCAGCGCCGCCGCGTCGCCGCTGCGCCAGATGCGGACCACCTGCGCGCCGGTTCCCGGCTCGCCGGCGTCGTCCAGCACCATCATCAGGAACTGGGTGGAGGCCTCGTCCGGCATGCCGGTGAACACCGCGCGATGCTCCTCGTCGCTTTCCAGCGCCAGCACGTCCTTGCGGTCGTTCCTGGCGCGCACGTAGAGCTGGCGGTCCACGCCCAGCTCCTCCTGCAACTGGCTGCCGATCTGCAGGAACGACGACAGCATCTGCGCCGCGAACCAGGGGCGGAAGGCGTCGAACTGCACCGGCTCCAGACCCAGGCGCCGCACCTGCGCGGCGAAGCGCTCGTGCAGCTCGCGGCCCAGGCGCGCCCGCAGGCCGCCCGGCTCGTTGTTGGCGATGGCGCCGAGCATGCGGACGTACTCGGCGCGGCCGAGCTGCGCCACGCCGAAAGCCTCGAACGCCAGCTTGCCGGCCGCGGCGTAGCAGCGCTCCAGCCCCGCCGGCAGCGCGGCGTCGTTCTGCGGCAGGGCGTGGACCGAGCCGGCCAGGCAGTGCGTCGCGCGCGCGCCCTGCACCTGCCACAGGAACGGCGCGTCGCTGGCGCCGGCGGCGGACGCCGCGGCCAGGAGCAGCAGCGCGGCGAGCGGCCTAGGACGCCTTGATGAGTGTCCCGATCCCGGCATCGGTGAAGAGTTCGAGAAGAACGGCGTGCTCGATCTCGCCGTTGATGATGTGCGCGGACTTAACGCCGCTGTTGACCGCGTCCAGCGCGCAACGGATCTTGGGCAGCATGCCGCCGTAGATCGTGCCGTCGGCGATCAGGCCCTCGACCTGCGCCACCGACAGGCCGGTGAGCACGCGCTTGTCCTTGTCCAGCACGCCGTTGGTGTTGGTCAGCAGCAGCAGCTTCTCCGCCTGCAAGACCGAGGCGAGCTTGCCGGCGACCAGGTCGGCGTTGATGTTGAACGCCTCCCCATTCGGGCCGACGCCGACCGGCGCGATGACCGGGATGAAGCCGCCGCTCTCCAGGTGCGCGACCACGCGCGGGTCGATCTTCTCCACCTCGCCGACCTGGCCGATGTCCTGCCCGTTCACGGTCAGCTTGCGCGCGCGGATCAGGCCGCCGTCCTTGCCGGTGAGGCCCACGGCGCGGCCGCCCTGGGCGTTGATCTGGCTGACGATCGCCTTGTTGACCAGGCCGCCGAGCATCATCTCGACCACGTCCATGGTCTCCTCGTCGGTCACGCGCATGCCCTCGACGAAGCGCGAGGTCTTGCCCAGCTTCTCCAGGTGCGCGCCGATCTGCGGCCCGCCGCCGTGCACGACCACCGGGTTCATGCCGACCAGCTTCATCAGCACGATGTCGCGCGCGAACGAGGCGATCATCGCGTCGCCCTTCATCGCGTTGCCGCCGTATTTGACGACCAGCGTCTTGCCGGAGAACCGGCGGATGTAGGGCAGCGCCTCGGTCAGGACGCGGGCGATGGAGTGGGCGTTGGAAAGGTCGATGGGCATTTTCTATTAGGCAACTGCTCAACTTGGCGTGCGACCGATTCGGCGGCGCGGTTACGCCTCGCGGGACCGATCATGCGCCGAACATTATGGCACTCCACTGCGAGCCCGGCCGTCGCCGGGTTCTGCGTCTATCAAAGTGGCCGCCCCAAGCGTTTTTCGACCTGTTCCCGCTCCCACCGTGGCCCGAGAAACCAATCTGGCCGGAACACCCTCGAGGCGTGTATCAGAACGCCGAGGCCCCAGCCGCCCATCACCCACAATGCCCACATGTACCGGGGCGCAACGATCAGGTTAACGGCGAGCAAGGCGAGCGTGATGATGACGTACTGAAACAAATGCACGTAGAAACCGCGCAATTTGCGAACAAGCCTGAATGCCTCTCTTTCTTGCTGCTCCGTTGGGTTGGCTGTCGTGGCGTTCATGTTCTGCTCCGGATTGAGGGTTGAGAAGTCGACCTCGAAAACCGCAGCAAGAGACTTGAGTGTTTCATTGCTGGCCGGGTAGCCGGCCTCGATGCGTTGAACCGTCCTGACGCTCAAGCCGCTGGCCTCCGCGAGTTGCTGCTGAGACCAGCCACGCTTGAGACGCAATTTCTGAACGGACACGGTCAAGCTCCCTTCGCTGCGGAGCACTTAATCTTACTGTGTCAGTAAATACGAGACATAATCCGCACTTCTTCACGCGGGAGCTGAAGTGCAATGAACGCAGGACAGCGGTTTGAGGCGTACATGTCGCACCTGTGCGAAGGACTCGGACACGCGGACCGGCATGCGGGGC
>JACPFV010000009.1 GCA_016182805.1 Gammaproteobacteria bacterium | reverse complement strand
CGGGGGCAGGATTCGAACCTGCGACCTTCGGGTTATGAGCCCGACGAGCTGCCAGACTGCTCCACCCCGCACCGGTAGGGCGCGCATGTTAAGGACTCGGCCCACCTAATGCAATAGGAGCGGGAACTTTTCTCCAGATGGACTCCGATTTGGATCGGCTCCGCCATCCATGGCGAGACGGCGGTGGCTACCTGAAACCCCTGCCGGGCCATCCTTGGCCGGGCGCTCGGGATTGCCGCGACGCATGGTCGCGAAGCGCAATCCCTCGCCCAAACAAAAAAGCCGGCTTACGCCGGCTTTTTTGTTTGGTGCCCTCGGAGAGACTCGAACTCCCATGCCTTTCGGCGCTACCACCTCAAGGTAGTGTGTCTACCAATTCCACCACGAGGGCAATCTTGCTGACGCGTGAAGGGCGCGGATTTTAGCGTCCCCCGCCGCGCTTGTCGCTAGGCTCCTACTCCGGAACCTTCGGCACGTCGTCCTTGGGCGCCTCGCCATCCGGCGCAACGGCCGGCGCTTCGCCCGGCTGCTCGGCGGCCGCGGGCTCGCCGACGCGGTCCACCACGCTGCTCGCCTGCTTCTGGCCGTGGACGATGTAGGCCAGCGACAGGCTGACGATGAAGAACAGCGTCGCCAGAACCGCGGTCGATCGCGACAGGAAGTTCGCGGAGCCGCGCGAGCCGAACACCGTGCCGGAGGCGCCGGAGCCGAAGGCCGCGCCCGCATCCGCGCCCTTGCCGTGCTGCAACAGGATCAGGCCGACCAGGCCCACCGACACCAGCACCAGAATCACCACCAAAGCCGTGTACATCGAACTTCACCTAATTGGGTATCGCTAAATGGATTGGGCCTGCGCCGCCGCGGCGATGGCCAGGAACTCGTCCGCCTTCAGGGATGCGCCGCCGATCAAGCCGCCGTCGACGTCCGGCCCCTCGAACAGAGTCCGTGCGTTGTCGGCCTTGACGCTGCCGCCGTACAGCAGCCGCAAAGAGGCGGCGATTCTACCATCGCGTTTGGCCAGTTGCGCGCGTAAAAAGGCGTGGGCCTCCTGCGCCTGCTGCGGCGTGGCGGTACGGCCGGTGCCGATCGCCCAGACCGGCTCGTAGGCGATCACGGCGTCGCCGAACGCGGCGATCCCGCAAAGATCGACCACCGCGTCGAGCTGGCGTTGCAGGACCCGCTCGGTCTCGTTGGCCTCGCGCTGCTGCAAGGTCTCGCCCACGCACAGGATCGGCACCAGGCCGCAGGCCTGGGCGGTGCGGAACTTGCGCGCCACCAGCGCGTCGCTCTCGCCGTACAGCGCGCGGCGCTCGGAATGGCCGACGATCGCGTAGCGGCAGCCGACCTCCTTGAGCATCGCGCCGTGGACCTCGCCGGTGAACGCGCCGGCCTTCTCCTGCTCGCACAGGGTCTGGGCGCCCAGGCCGATGCCGCTGCCGGCGACGAGCTGCGCCGCCGACTCCAGGTACACCGCCGGCGGGCAGACCAGCAGTTCCACGTCCTTGCACGCGCCGGCACCCGCGCGGATGCCCTGGACCAGGGCGGCGTTGGCGACACGGCTGCCGTTCATCTTCCAGTTGCCGGCCACCAGATAGGTTCGCTTCATTGGTATTCCCCTTACTTGGATGCGGCGCCGCGCACCGCGCCGGCAATCTCTTCCGCCGCCGCCTGTGCCAGCGCTGCATCGTCCGCTTCGACCATCACCCGGATCAAAGGCTCCGTTCCGGATGCGCGCAGCAGCACGCGGCCGCGCGCGCCCAGCCGCCGATGCGCCGCCGCCTCGGCCGCGCGCACGCCGGCGTCCTCGAGCACGCTCTTGGCGCTGCGCCCGACGCGCACGTTGATCAGCACCTGCGGGCACTTGTGCAGGGCGGCGGTCAGCTCGGCCAGCCCGCGGCCCTCTTCCAGCATCGCGGCCAGTACCTGCAGTGCGGTCACGGTGCCGTCGCCGGTGGTGGTGCGATCCAGGCAGATCGTGTGACCGGAGGTCTCCCCTCCCAGGATGCCGCCCTTCGCCTTGAGCATCTCCATCACGTAGCGGTCGCCGACCTTGGCGCGCTCGAACGCGACGCCGTCCTTGCGCAGCGCCTGCTCCAACCCCAGGTTGCTCATCACCGTGCCCACCACCGGGCCGCGCAGCGTGCCGGCGCGCAGGCGCTGGCGGGCGATGACGTAGAGAATCTCGTCGCCGTCCACCTCGCGGCCGTCGGCGGCCACCATGAGGCAGCGGTCGGCGTCGCCGTCCAGCGCGACGCCCAGGTCGGCCTTGTGCGCGGCCACGGCCTTGCGCACCGCGTCCAGGTGCGTCGATCCGCAGTCGCGGTTGATGTTGAAGCCGTCCGGGTCGTCGCCGATCGCGATCGCCGTGGCGCCCAGCTCGGCGAACACCGCCGGCGCGGTCTTGTAGGCGGCGCCGTTGGCGCAGTCCACCACGATCTTCAGGTCCTTGAGCGAGCGCTGGATCGGGAACGTGCCCTTGCAGAACTCGATGTAGCGCCCCTGCGCGTCTTCGATGCGCTTGGCGCGGCCCAGGCGCGACGAGTCCACGCAGCGGATCTCGCCATCGATGCGGCTTTCGATCTCCAGCTCGATCTCGTCCGACAGCTTGCCGCCGTCCGCGCCGAAGAACTTGACGCCGTTGTCCTCGTGCGGGTTGTGCGACGCGGAAATGACCACGCCGGCCTGCGCGCGCAGCGCGCGCGTGAGATACGCCACGCCGGGAGTCGGGATCGGACCCAGCAGGTCGGTCTCGACGCCGGCGGCGGCGAAACCCGCCTCCAGCGCCGACTCGAACATGTAGCCGGAGCGGCGCGTGTCCTTGCCGATCAGCACGCGCGCGCCATCGGCCTTGCCCAGCACCGTGCCGGCGGCCCAGCCCAGCTTGAGCGCGAAGTCGGGCGTCAATGGCGGCTCCCCGACCCGGCCGCGAACGCCGTCGGTGCCGAAGTACTTGCGGCTCATGAGCCGCTTCCCGGGAATCGCGATGCTGCCGGTCGCATCATGCCTTGGAGGTCCTGTTTATCGATGCCTTGCCGCGATGGCGGCGGCGGTCCCGACCGCCTCGACGGTCGCCTTGACGTCGTGCGCGCGCACTATAGCGGCTCCCTGCCAGACCGCAACCGCGGCCGCGGCCAGGCCGGCCGGCAGGCGCCGGTCGACCGGCAGCCCCAGCAGGTGCTGGAACATCGACTTGCGCGAAACGCCGATCAGCAGCGGGCAGCCGAGTCCGGCAAACCGGCCCAGGTTCGCCAGCAGCGAAAGATTGTGCTCCAGAGTCTTGCCGAAGCCGATGCCCGGATCGAGCGCGATCCGGTCGCGGGAGATGCCGGCCGCCTCGGCCGCGTCGCGCCGCTCCTGCAGGAAGGCGCCCACCTCGGCCACGACATCGCCGTACTGCGGATTCCGCTGCATGGTGCGCGGCTCGCCCCGCATGTGCATGAGGCAGACCGCCGCCCCCGCCTCGCGCGCCGCCTCCAGCGCGCCGGGCGCGCGCAGCGCATTGACGTCGTTGATCAGCTCGGCGCCGGCCCGGCAGGCGGCGCGCATCACCGCGGGCTTGAGGGTGTCCACCGAGACGGCGCAGTCGATGTCGCGCCGGATTCGCTCGACGACCGGGACGACGCGGTCCAGTTCCTCCTGCTCGGACACCGGTTGCGCGCCGGGACGGGTGGACTCGCCGCCCACGTCCACGATGGCCGCGCCTTCGGCCACCATCTCCCGCGCGTGGGCCAACGCCGCCTCAAGCGGCCGGTAGCGTCCGCCATCGGAGAAGGAATCGGGAGTGACGTTGAGCACGCCCATGACGATGGGCGTGCTCAGGTCGAGCGTTCTCTTCGGAAGGGAAAGCTTCAAGTTCCAAGCTTCGAGTTTCGAGTCCGGCGTCTGAAACTTGAAACTCGAAACTCGAAACCCCCTTCAGTGCTGTCCCGCCGGCTTGGGCGTTGCGCCCGGCTGCGGCTTGCGCCCGCCCGCCGGCGCGCCCGCGGACGGCTTGTCCGAGTCGCTCCAGCCTTCCGGATCGCCGGGCGGCTCGCCGCGCATGATGCGCTGGAGCTGGTTGGCGTCCAGCGTCTCGTACTTCATCAGCGCCTGCGCCATCGCGTGCAGTTTTTCCAGGTTCGTTTCCAGGATCCGCTTCGCGCACCCGTAGTTGAGGTCGACGATGCCGCGGATCTCGCCGTCGATCGCGTGCGCGGTCTCGTCGGACACGTTCTTGTGCTGGGTCACGCTCTTGCCCAGGAAGACCTCGCCGCTTTCCTCGGAATACGCCAGCGGGCCGAGCTTTTCCGAAAGGCCCCAGCGCGTGACCATGTTGCGCGCGATGTCGGTGGCGCGCTCGATGTCGTTGGACGCCCCGGTGGTGACGCGTTCCGGGCCGAAGATCAGCTCCTCGGCGATGCGCCCGCCGAACAGCGAGCAGATCTGGCTGTTCAGGCGCCGCTTGGTGTAGCTGTAGCGGTCCTCTTCCGGCAGGAACTGGGTCACGCCCAGCGCGCGGCCGCGCGGGATGATCGTGACCTTGTACACCGGGTCGTGCTCCGGCACGTTGAGGCCGACGATGGCGTGGCCGGCCTCGTGGTAGGCGGTGAGCGTCTTTTCTGCCTCGGACATCACCATGGAGCGCCGCTCGGCGCCCATCATGATCTTGTCCTTGGCCTTCTCGAAGTCGTCCTGTTCTTGTTGGCGCGGGCCGCGAACAACGCCGCCTCGTTCACCAGGTTGGCGAGATCGGCGCCCGAAAATCCGGGCGTGCCGCGCGCGATGACGTTGGCGTTGACGTCGTCCGCCAGGGCGACCTTGCGCATGTGCACGTACAGGATTTGCTCGCGGCCGCGGATGTCGGGCAAGCCGACCATCACCTGGCGGTCGAAGCGGCCCGGGCGCAGCAGCGCCGGGTCGAGCACGTCGGGACGGTTGGTGGCCGCGATGACGATGACGCCCTCGTTGCCCTCGAAGCCGTCCATCTCGACCAGCAACTGGTTGAGGGTCTGCTCGCGCTCGTCGTGACCGCCGCCCAGGCCGGCGCCGCGATGGCGGCCGACCGCGTCGATCTCGTCGATGAAGATGATGCAGGGCGCGTGCTTCTTGGCCTGCTCGAACATGTCGCGCACGCGGCTGGCGCCGACGCCCACGAACATCTCGACGAAATCCGAGCCGGAGATGGTGAAGAACGGCACGCCGGCCTCGCCGGCGATGGCCTTGGCCAGCAGGGTCTTGCCGGTGCCCGGCGAACCGACCATCAGCACGCCGCGCGGGATCTTGCCGCCCAGCTTCTGGAACTTGCCGGGATCGCGCAGGAAGTCGACCAGTTCGCCCACTTCCTGCTTGGCTTCCTCGACGCCGGCCACGTCGTTGAACGTCACCTTGACCTGATCGGCGTTGAGCATGCGCGCGCGGCTCTTGCCGAAGGACATCGCGCCGCGCCCGCCGGCCCCGCCCTGCATCTGCCGCATGAAGTAGACCCAGACCGCGATCAGCAGCAGGATCGGGAAGGCGTTGAACAGCAGCTGTACGACGATCGGCGTTTCCTTGGGCAGCTCGCCGTCGAACTTGACGTTGTTCTCCAGCAGCGTGCCGATCATCGCCGAGTTGTCGCTCTCCGGGCTGACCGTGGTAAACCGGGAGCCGCTCTTCAGATCGCCGCGGATGTGCTGGCCCTCGATCACGACCTGGGACACGTTGCCCTGCTTCACCTGATTCAGGAATTCCGAATAGGCGACCGCCGGCGTGCCGCCCGAGCGGCCGGAAAAGCTCTGGAACACGCTCATCAGTACGACGAGGATGACCACCCAGAGCAGCAGATTCTTAGCCAGATCGTTCAAGCGTCTCTCTCAAAATTGCCTATACCGGCACGTTACACCGCACGCAAGCCGCGCGCCAGTAAATAAACCTCCCTACTCCGCGGCCGCGACGCCTTGGGCTTGCGGATCGTCACGGTTTCGAATGCGTCGCGCAGCGCCTTGAGGAAAGCGTCGAATCCCTCGCCCTGGAACGCCTTGCACAGCAGGTTTCCGCGCGGCTTCAGATGCGCCTTGGCGAATCCGAGCGCCAGCTCGCACAGGTAGACGCTCGCCGCCTGGTCCGCGCTGCCCACTCCCGAAATATTGGGGGCCATGTCGGATAAAACAAGATCCAACGCGCGGTCGTCCACCCTGGCCTCCAGCTCCCGCAGCACGGATTCGTCGCGGAAGTCACCCAGTATGAAATCCACGTCGGGAATTGGTTCCATCGGCAGGATGTCGAGAGCGATCAGGCGGCCCTTGGGGCCGAGGATCGGCCGCGCGAACTGGCTCCAGCCGCCCGGCGCCGCGCCCAGGTCCACGACCGTCGTGCCCGGCCGCAGCAGATGGTCCTTTTCCTGGATTTCCTTGAGCTTGAACACCGCGCGCGAGCGGTAGCCCAGGCGCCGCGCCTCGTGGACGTAGTGGTCGGCTTCGTGCTCGGCGAGCCAGCGGGCGGAGCTTGGGCGGCGTTTCTGGCTCAACTTGGAACTTAGATGTACTGAACCTTCACGATTTCCAGCTCGCGCACGCCGGCCGGGGCCTTCACCTCCGCCACGTCGCCCT
Organism: Gammaproteobacteria bacterium; assembly: GCA_016182805.1. Taxonomy (GTDB): domain Bacteria; phylum Pseudomonadota; class Gammaproteobacteria; order Nevskiales; family Nevskiaceae; genus JACPFV01. The sequence goes on along the minus strand of JACPFV010000009.1, from coordinate 8,182 downwards.
CGGACTTGCCGATCAGCGCGCGCGCTATGGGGGAATTGACCGAGATCAGGCCGGCCTTGGTGTCGGCCTCGTCCTCGCCCACGATCTGGTAGCGCGTTTCCTGGCCGGTTTCCGCGTCGGCCACGTCCACGGTCGTGCCGAACACGACCTTGCCGTTGGCCGGCAGCTTGGTGACGTCGACGACGTGCGCGTGCGCCAGCTTGGTTTCGATCTCGGCGATGCGGCCTTCGCAGAAGCTCTGCTGCTCGCGCGCGGCGTGGTACTCCGCGTTCTCGCGCAGATCGCCGTGCGCGCGCGCTTCGGCGATGGCGGCGATGATCCGCGGGCGCGTCTCGCTCTTGAGGACGCGGAGTTCGTCGCGGAGCTTCTCGGCGCCGCGCAGGGTCAGGGGTATTTTCGACATGGCTATTGAATGCTGCGGTGCAACTCTTGTAGCCGATTCACGTCCTCTTTGTCGAGGTGGTCCATCGCCATGGCGGCGGCGAGCGCGCCGGCAATGGTCGTGAAGTAGCAGATCTTGTGCTGGATGGCCGCCGAGCGGATCGAGCGCGACTCCTCGATGGAGATCTTGCCCTCGGTCGTGTTGGCGATGAAGTGGATCTGGCCGTTCTTGATCATGTCCACGCAGTGCGGGCGGCCTTCCTTGACCTTGTTGACGCCCTGGCAGGGCACGCCGGTGGCCTGGATCGCCGCCGCGGTGCCGTGCGTCGCCACCACCTTGAAGCCCTTGGCCACCAGCGTGCGCGCCAGCTCGATCGCCTTGGGCTTGTCGCCGTCGCGCACCGATATGAACGCAGTGCCGCTGCGCGGCACCACCATGCCGGAGGCGAGCAGCGCCTTGTTGAACGCCTCGCCGAAGGCGGCGCCCACGCCCATGACCTCGCCGGTCGAGCGCATCTCCGGCCCCAGCAGCGGGTCCACGCTCGGGAACTTGTTGAATGGGAACACCGATTCCTTGACCGAGTAGTGTCGCGGCAGGATTTCGGCGGTCACGCCCTGCTGACGGAGCGTCTTGCCGACCATGCAGCGCGCCGCGACCTTGGCCAGCGGACGGCCGGTGGCCTTGGACACGAACGGCGAGGTGCGCGAGGCGCGCGGGTTGACTTCCAGCAGGTAGACGTCGCCGTTCTGCACCGCGAACTGCGCGTTCATCAGGCCGACGACCTTGAGCGCCTTGGCAAGCTTCACGATCTGGCCGCGGATGGCATCCAGCGTCTGCTGCGGCAGGGTGTACGCCGGCAGCGAGCAGGCCGAGTCGCCGGAATGCACGCCGGCCTCCTCGATGTGTTCCATGATGCCGCCGATGACCACGTCCTGGCCGTCGGCGAGCGCATCCACGTCCACCTCGATGGCGTTGTTCAGGAAGCGGTCGAGCAGCACCGGCGAGTCGTTGGAGACCTTCACCGCCTCCTTCATGTAGCGCTTGAGATCGTCGTCGTCGTGGACGATCTCCATCGCGCGGCCGCCCAGCACGTAGGACGGGCGCACGACCAGCGGGTAGCCGACCTTTTCGGCCACCGCCAGCGCCTGTTTTTCGGAAGTCGCGGTGCCGTTGGGCGGTTGCAGCAGCTTGAGTTTGTCCACCAGCTTCTGGAATCGCTCGCGGTCTTCCGCGAGGTCGATCGCGTCCGGCGTGGTGCCGACGATCGGCGCGCCCGCCTTCTCGAGCTGCTGCGCGAGCTTGAGCGGCGTCTGGCCGCCGAACTGGACGATCACGCCCTTGGGCCGCTCCAGCTCGATGATCTCCATCACGTCTTCGAAAGTCAGCGGCTCGAAGTACAGGCGATCGGAGGTGTCGTAGTCGGTGGACACCGTCTCCGGATTGCAGTTGACCATGATGGTCTCGTAGCCGTCCTCGCGCAGGGCGAGCGAGGCGTGGACGCAGCAATAGTCGAACTCGATGCCCTGGCCGATGCGGTTGGGACCGCCGCCCAGCACCACGATCTTCTCGCGCTGCGAGGGCTGCGCCTCGCACTCCTCGTCATAGGTCGAGTACAGATACGCCGTGCTGGAGGGGAACTCCGCCGCGCAGGTGTCCACGCGCTTGTACACCGGCCGGACGCCGAGCTTGTGCCGGCGCGCGCGCACGGTCTCTTCCTTCACGTCCATCAGCTTCGCCAGGCGGCGGTCGGAGAAACCCATGCGCTTCCAGCGGCGCAATTGTTCCGCGGTGAGCCGGCTGACCTTTTTCTTCGCGATCTCGCCCTCGGTGCGGACGATCTCTTCGATCTGCTCCAGGAACCAGGGATCGATCCTGGACAGCTCGAACACCTTCTCGACCGTCTTGCCGGCGCGGAAAGCGTCGCCCACGAACCACAGGCGCTTGCCGCGCGGAATCGCCAGCTCGGTGCGGATGAGGTTCAGGTTCTCCTCGGAGAAATCCTCGACCTGCGACTCGAAGCCGTCGGAGCCTACTTCCAGGCCGCGCATCGCCTTCTGCAGCGACTCCTGGAAGTTGCGGCCGATGGCCATCACCTCGCCCACCGACTTCATCTGCGTGGTCAGGCGCGAGTCGGCCTGCGGGAACTTCTCGAAGGTGAAGCGCGGGATCTTGGTGACGACGTAGTCGATGGTCGGCTCGAACGAAGCCGGCGTGACCCCGCCGGTGATCTCGTTGCGCAGCTCGTCCAGGGTGTAGCCGACCGCGAGCTTGGCCGCGACCTTGGCAATCGGAAATCCGGTGGCCTTGGATGCCAGCGCCGACGAGCGCGACACGCGCGGATTCATCTCGATCACGATCATGCGCCCATCGTCGGGGTCGATCGCGAACTGCACGTTGGAGCCGCCGGTATCCACGCCGATCTTGCGCAGCACCTTGATGCTGGCGTCGCGCATGATCTGGTACTCCTTGTCGGTGAGCGTCTGCGCCGGCGCGACGGTGATGGAGTCGCCGGTGTGCACGCCCATCGGATCGAAGTTCTCGATCGAGCAGATGATGATGCAGTTGTCCTTGCGGTCGCGGACAACCTCCATCTCGAATTCCTTCCAGCCCAGCAGCGATTCCTCGATCAGGACTTCGGTCGTGGGCGACAGGTCCAGGCCGCGCGCCGCGATCTCCTCGAACTCCTCGACGTTGTACGCCACGCCGCCGCCGGTGCCGCCGAGCGTGAAGCTGGGACGGATTATGACCGGATAGCCGATCTGCGCCTGGATCTTGCGCGCCTCGTCCATCGAGTGCGCGACGCCGGACTTCGCCGAGCCCAGCCCGATTTCGGTCATGGCGTCGCGGAACTTCTGGCGGTCTTCCGCCAGGTCGATCGCGTGCGCGTTGGCGCCAATCAGTTCAACGCCGTACTTTTCGAGCACGCCGTGCTTGACCAGGTCCATCGCGCAGTTGAGGGCGGTCTGGCCGCCCATGGTCGGCAGGATCGCGTCCGGCTTTTCCTTCTGGATGATCTTCTCGATGGTCTGCCAGCGGATCGGCTCGATGTAGGTGGCATCGGCCGTCTCCGGGTCGGTCATGATCGTCGCCGGATTGGAGTTCACCAGGATGACCCGGTAGCCCTCCTGCTTGAGCGCCTTGCAGGCCTGCGCGCCGGAGTAGTCGAACTCGCAGGCCTGGCCGATGACGATCGGGCCGGCGCCGATGATCAGAATGCTGTCGAGGTCGGTGCGCTTAGGCATGACGCACCTGTTTCACCGGAGTCGCGGCGGAGTCCATGAGATCGATGAAGCGGTCGAAGAGGTAGTCCATTTCGTGCGGGCCGGGCGAGGCTTCCGGATGGCCCTGGAAGCTGAAGGCGGGCGCGTCCAGCAGGCGGATGCCCTGGTTGGAGCCGTCGAACAGCGAGCGGTGCGTGACCTTGACGTTCGCCGGCAGGGTCTTCTCATCCACCTCGAAGCCGTGATTCTGGCTGGTGATCAGCACGCGGCCGCTCTCCAGGTCCTGCACCGGGTGGTTGGCACCGTGGTGGCCGAACTTCATCTTGCGGGTCTTCGCGCCGGCGGCCAGGCCCAGGATCTGGTGTCCCAGGCAGATGCCGTACAGCGGCAGCTTGCGCGCCATGATCTCGCGCGCGGCCTGGATCGCGTAGTCGCAGGGCTCCGGGTCGCCGGGGCCGTTGGACAGGAACACACCGTCGGGCTTGAGCTTGAACACCTCGGCGGCCGGAGTCTGCGCCGGCACCACGGTCACGCGGCAGCCGCGGTCCACCAGCATGCGCAGGATGTTGCGCTTGACGCCGAAGTCGTAGGCGACGACGTGGAAGTGCGGCTCGACCGCGGCGCGCATCTCGTCGGGCCCAATCCAGGTCGCGGCGTTCCACTCGTACGGCTGTGCCGCCGTGACCACCTTGGCCAAGTCCATGCCCTTGAGGCCCGGCCAGGCCTGCGCGCGCCGCAGCGCCTCCTTTTCATCTACCGCGCCGGCCATCAGGCAGCCGTTCTGCGCGCCCTTGTCGCGCAGGATGCGGGTCAGGCGGCGGGTGTCTATTTCCGCGATCGCGACGACTTTGTTGGCGCGCAGATATTCGGAGAAGTCCTGGGTCGAGCGCCAGTTGCTGTGGCGGCGGGGCACCTCGCGCAGCACCAGCCCGGCAAGCTGCACCTTCTCGGACTCGGCATCCTCCGGGTTGGTGCCGACATTGCCGATGTGCGGGTAGGTCAGCGTGACGATCTGTTCCCGGTACGAGGGATCGGTGAGGATTTCCTGATAACCGGTGATGGCCGTGTTGAACACGACCTCCCCCACGGTCGCGCCCGCGGCTCCGATGGAAACGCCGCGGAACACGGAACCGTCCGCGAGTACGAGTAAGGCCGGCGTCGGCGTAGTCATTTTTCGGGCTCTAATCCCAAGGCTGGACACTAAAACGGGGGCGTGCGCCCCCGTCAGGATTAGGCGGACATTATACCGATCCGCGCGTCTATTCGGAAGAAACTTATGAGATTTTTTGTCTAAATCCGTCAGGCCGCCCCGGCCGTCCGCTTCCGTATAATGCCCGCCGTGAAAACCCTGCTCGACCTCGCCCCGGCGCTGCTGTTCTTCGGCGCCTACCTGGCCCGCGACATCTATGTCGCGACCGCCGTCCTGATCGCCGCGCTGTTCGGCGTCGTAGCCGCCTACTGGCTGTGGAAGCGCGAGCTGCACAAGGGGCATCTGGTGGCCGCGGTGCTTGCGGCGGTGCTGGGTGGCGTCACGCTCTACGTTCACGACCCCGTGTTCATCAAGCTCAAGCCGACCGCGGTATACGCCGTGTTCGCGCTGGCCCTGATCGCCAGCCACTTCGTCGGCGGCCGCGTGCTGATGCAGCGCCTGGGCGAGAAAGCCCTGCCCCTGCCCGAACCGCTGTGGCGGCGCCTCAACCTGGCCTGGGCGGCGTTCTTCGTCGGCTGCGCCGCGCTCAACCTTTACGTGGCCGAGGCGTACGACGAGGCCACCTGGGTCAAGTTCAAGACCTTCGGCTTTTCCGCCTTGATGTTGCTGTTCATGCTGGCGCACGCGCCGTTCGTTTCGCGCTACCTGCCGCAGCAAAACTGATGCTGTACGTCATCCTCGGCCATGACGCGCCGGACGCGTTGTCCAGGCGCCTGGCCGCCCGCCCCGCGCACCTGGAACGGCTGAAGCAATTGCAGAAAGAAGGCCGCCTGCTGCTGGCCGGCCCGCGGCCCAAGGTGGACGCGGCCGACCCCGGCGCCGCCGGCTATCACGGCAGCCTGATCGTGGCCGAGTTCCCGGACCTTGCCGCCGCCCGCGCCTGGGCCGAGTCCGACCCGTACCGCCTTCAGGGCGTGTTCAACAAGGTCGAAGTCTGGCCGTTCGTGAAGTCGTTGCCCGCGTGAGCCGCGTCGAGGCGATCCGCGCCGCGCTCGAAGCGGCCTTCCAGCCCTCGCGCCTCGTCGTCGAGGACCAAAGCCATCTGCACGCCGGCCATGCCGGCGCGGCGACCGGGCGCGGGCATTTCCGGGTCGAAATCGAAGCGGCGGCCTTCGCCGGCCTGACCCCGATCCAGCGCCACCGGCGGGTTTATGCGGCCCTCGGCCGCCTGATGCAGACCGACATCCACGCCCTCGGCGTCAAGGCCATGGCGCCCGGCGAGCCGCCGGCCTGACCGCCGCGGGCGCAAAGCGCGTCTATTTCTCGACAGGGGGCGGCGGCTCGTTCAGGACGAGCCAATACAGGCCCATCACCCCCACCGCCTGGGCGAATTCCGCGAACTCGATCGGCTTGCGCACGAAGCTGTTGGCGCCGGCGGCGTAGCCGACGACCCGGTCCTTTTCTTCCTTGGACGAGGTCAGGATCGCCACGGGCACGAGGCGGGTACGCACGTCGGCACGGATGCGCCGCAGCACCTCCAGGCCATCGATCTTGGGCAGCTTGATATCCATCAGGATGACCGTCGGCAGATCCATGACGTCGCGTCCGTCGTACGCGCCGGTGCCGAACATGTACTCGAGCGCTTCGGCGCCGTCGTGCGCCACCACGACCTTGTTCGCAATCCGGTTGATCTCCAGGGCGCGCAGTATCAGTTCCTCGTCCCAGCGGTTGTCCTCGACCAGCAGAATGTACTTTTCGCTCATCGGTTTCCCTCCTCGAGCGTGAAATAGAACGTCGCGCCGCGGTTCACCTCGCCTTCCGCCCACACCCGGCCGCCGTGCCGGCGGACGATCCGGTACACGGTCGCCAACCCGATGCCGGTGCCCTCGAAGTCCTGCGTCGAGTGCAGCCGCTGGAATACGCCGAACAGCTTGTCCACGTAGCGGGCGTCGAAACCGGCGCCGTTGTCGCGCACGAAGTAGACGCGCGGACGGACGCCGGCCCTGGCCCCGAATTCGATCCGGGCGGCCGCACGTTTTCCGGTGAACTTCCAGGCGTTGTCGAGCAGGTTGCTCAGGGCCACCTCCAGCAGCCGCCGATCGACCCGGGCGGTCAGCCCCTCCTCGACGACCAGTTCGACCTGGCGCTCGGGCTGGGCTTGCCGGAACTTCGCCATGATCTTTCGCGCCAGATCGCTCAAGTCGACCCGCTCGCGCCGCATCTCCCCGCGCGAGACACGGGACAGGCTCAGCAGGGCGTCGATCAGTTGGCCCATCTGCTGCGCCGATTCGCGGACATATTGCAGATACGTCCGGCCGCGCGCGTCGAAGCATTCGCCGTAGTCCTTGAGCAGCGCCTGGCTGAAGCCGTCGACGGCCCGCAGCGGCGCGCGCAGATCGTGCGCGACCGAGTAGCTGAACGCCTCCAGCTCCTTGCTCACGGCCTCGGCCTCGGTCTTGGACTTGCGCAGCGCCTCCTCCGCCATGCGGCGCTCCGCGATCTCGCCGCGCAACTCGATATTGGCGCTTTCGACCTTCTTCTTTTCCAGGTCGAAGTCTTCAAGGATGTTGAGAATCGCCTTCTGCGCGATTTCGAGCCGCGCCTTCTCGCTTGCGACATCGTCCAGCAGATTGAACATGGCGCGCTGCGTATCGATCAGATGGGATTTTTCCCACGCCGCGTCGTCGAGAACATTCAGGACAGCCTTCTGGGTGGCTTCGAGCCGGTCCTTCTCGTCCGCGATGTCCTGCAGCAGGCTGAATACGGCGCGCTGCGTGTCGATGAGACGCGCCTTCTCCAGCGCCGAATCGTCGAGGATGTTGAGGACGGCGCTGGCGTAGGCACGCGGATCCACCGGATCCGACGGCGCCGCCGCGCCGGCGCCCTCGCCGACCGCGAGGCTCATCCCTTGCCCAGCCGCTTCTTGAGATCCTCGATTTCCTTCTTCAGCTCGATCATCTTCAGCTCGCGGCCGACGGTCAGCTTCTGGAAGCGTTCCAGCTCGGCCAGTCGCTCCAACTCCTTGCCGCGCTGCTGGGCGATCTCGGCCTCAGCCCGCTTCTGCGCGGTCACGTCGCGCGCCGCCGCGAACACGCCCAGCACGTTGCCGCCCGCGTCCTTGTAGACCGAGGCGTTGTACAGCACGTCGGTCAGCCGCCCGCCCTGGTGCCGGATCGTCAGCGGGTAGTCGGTGACCGAGCCCTTGGAGAACACCTGCTGGTAGCCCTCGCGCGCCTGCTCCGGCTCGGTGAAATAGTTGGAGAAGTCCGTCCCGATCAGTTCCTGCCGCGGCACCCCGGTCACCTTGACCGCGGCCTCGTTGACGTCGGTGATCTTGCCCTCGGCGCTGATCGTCACCAGCGGGTCCAGGTTCGCCTCGATCAGGCTGCGCACGTACTCGGAACTGGTGCGGGCCTGCGTCTCGGCCCG
>JACPFV010000017.1 GCA_016182805.1 Gammaproteobacteria bacterium | reverse complement strand
GAGCCGGAGCCGGAGGCGGACGCAGCGGCGCAGCCCTGACGCCTCAGGTCGACGACGTCGCCGGCCGCGCGGTGGAGATGCGGATCTTCTCGACCAGGTCGTGGCCCAGCACGCTCTGAATCTTGGTCCACAGCACCGGCTTGTCGCGGCGCAGCTCGCGCAGCCGCTCCGCCGGCCACACGCGGTACTCGATCTCGCCGAGCGCGAACACGTCGGCCGTGGTCGGCTCGCCGGTCAGAAGGCTCATCTCCGCCAGGAACTGCCCCGGCCGCACGCGCGCCACCTCGCGGCCGTCGGCGCGTACCGAGGCCTCGCCGGCGAGCACGAAGTACAGCGTGCCCGGCCGCTCGTTCTGCCGCACCAGTTGCGCGTCGTGCGCCTTGCCGCTCTCGCCCCAGGACCACAGGCGCAGGAACTCCGGCGGCGACAGCGCGGCGAAGTGCTGCTCGTAGATCGGCACCAGCTCCGGCGGGATGCGCACCTCGCGGCGCTCGCGCAGGATGCGCACCACCCAGGCGCTGTTGATGCCGACGAACACCGCGTTCCAGAACGCGATCGGGAACACGCCGCGCGAATAGGCGTAGGCCGACAGGATCACCTGGCCGCCGCCCAGCAGGCAGCGCAGCCACAGGATGTCGCGCACCAGCAGCGCGCAGAGCTGGAAGACGTAGCCCACGTGGGCGACATACGGATTCATTCGCGTTTGCGCAGCAGGGTCAGGCCGTCGGCGATCGGCACCAGGCACAGGTCGACGCGTGGATCGGCGGCGACGCGCTCGTTGAACTGCCGGATCGCCGCGGTATCTTCGTCGCCCGCCGCCGGATCGGCAACCCGGCCGGACCACAGCGTGTTGTCCACCGCGATCAGCCCGCCCGCGCGCAGCAGTTGCAGGCAGCGCTCGTAGTAGCCTTCGTAGTTGCCCTTGTCGGCGTCGATGAAGGCGAAGTCGTAGCCGCCGGCCCGGCCGGCGCGCAGCTCGGCGTCGAGCGTGTCCAGCGCCGGCGCCAGGCGCAGCTCGATCCTGTGCGCGACCCCGGCCCGCGCCCAGTAGCGCCGCGCCACCGCGGTCCAGTCCTCCGCCACGTCGCAGGCCAGCAGGTAGCCGTCGGCGGGCAGCGCCAGCGCCACCGCTAGGCTGCTGTAGCCGGTGAACACGCCGACCTCGACGCAGCGCCGCGCGCCCATCAGGCGCACCAGCATGGCCATGAGCTGGCCCTGCTCCGGGGCGATCTGCATGCGCGCCATCGGTAAGCGGGCGGTCTCCGCGCGCAGTTCGGCAAGCAGCGGCGGCTCGCGGACCGCCACCTGCGCGTAGTACTGCGCGAGGCGCTCCGGCAACAGGAAACTGCGGGTCGACATACGGCGCACGCTAGCAGACGCGCCGCACCCGGTTTTCGGCCGTCGCTTCAAGTTGTTGCGCTAACATGCGGAGCGCAAAGCGAAAGCCTGGAATATGCACAGAGCCTGTGGAAAACTTTGTGGACAGAGCTTGCATCATATTTTTGCGGCGACGCTGTGGCGCGGGTTTTCCTTGTCGCGGGCATTTTGTAGCCAGGCGGCAACACCCTCTGCGGACAAGGGCTTGCGCGCCGGCTCCATCTGTGGTCCACCCGTCGCCGGCGGTGCCGATCGCCGCCGCAGCGGTGCCCGCGCACTGTGAATAAGGGCCACACTTCTGACCAACTAGTCAATAAATATGACCCGTCCCGACCGCCCCCTGGTGCTGTGCCTGTCCGGCCACGATCCGACCGGCGGCGCCGGCATCCAGGCCGACATTGAGGCGGTCGCCGCCAGCGGCGCGCACGCCGTAACCGTGATTACCGCGCATACGGTGCAGGACACGCGCAACGTGGCGCGGGTGTCCCCGGTCGCGCCCATCCTGATGGCGGCACAGATCGACGCCCTGCTGGCGGACTGCACGGTGAGCGCGGTGAAAATCGGGCTGCTGGGCGACGCCGCCCAGATCCCGGTGCTGCTGGCGGCGATCGAGCGCGCCGGCGTGCCGGTGGTGCTGGACCCGATCCTGCGCGCCGGCGGCGGCACCAACCTCGCCTCCGCCGCGCTGCAAGCCGCCCTGCAGGAACAACTGCTGCCCAAGGTCACGGTGCTGACGCCCAACGCCGCCGAGGCCCGGCGCCTGGCGCGCCGGGAGGCCCTGCCCGATTGCGCCGCGGAGCTGCTGCGCGCCGGCGTGCGCCACGTGCTCGTCACCGGCGGCGACGAGCCGGGCGCCGAAGTCGTCAACACCTGGTTCGGCACCGGCCAGGCGCCGCGCACATTCACCTGGCCGCGCCTGGCCGGCGGCTTTCACGGCGCCGGCTGCACGCTGGCCGCCGCCCTCGCCGCGCGGCTGGCGTGCGGCGCCGGGATCGGGCCGGCCATCGAGCAGGCGCAGCGGTACACCCACGAGACGCTGCAACGCGCCCGCCGCATCGGCCAGGGCCGCGCCATTCCGGGCCGCCTGCCGTGATTCCGCCCCCGGTCTTGAAGGGCCTCTACGCCATCACCTCCGAAGCCCTGTGCCACGCGCCGGAGCGCCTGCCCGGCGCCGTCGACGCCGCGCTGCGCGGCGGCGCGGCGCTGATCCAGTACCGCGACAAGTGGAACGACCCGGCAACCCGCCGGCGCCAGGCCGCCGCGCTGCTGGAGCGTTGCCGCGCGCACGGCGCGCTGCTCCTCATCAACGACGACGTCGAACTGGCGGCGGCGGTCGGCGCCGACGGCGTGCACGTCGGCCGCGGCGACATGGCGGTGGACCAGGCGCGCCGCCGCCTCGGTCCCGGCGCGATCGTCGGCGCGACCTGTCACAATGAGCTGGCGCGCGCGCAGGCGGCGCTGGCCGCCGGCGCGAGCTACGTGGCCTTCGGCCGCTTTTTCCCGTCGCGCACCAAGCCCGAGGCGCCGCCGGCCGATTTAGAATTGCTGCGCCAGGCGCGCGCGCGTATTCCAATACCGATCTGCGCCATCGGCGGCATCACGCCGGACAACGCCCGCTCCGCGATCCAGGCGGGAGCCGATCTGGTCGCGGCGGTGGAAGGGGTGTTCGGCGCCGCGGACATCGAGGCGGCGGCGCGCGCCTATGCACACTGTTTCCGGTAGCCGTTTCCCGGCCGCCCCTCGCGGGGCGCCGGACGAGGCGCTGGAAACCGGAAACCCGAAACCGGAAACTTCGTAAATGACCCGTTCCGAACAATTGTTCCAGCGCGCGCAGCAGACGATCCCCGGCGGCGTCAACTCCCCGGTCCGTGCGTTCCGCGCCGTCGGCGGCACGCCGCGCTTCATCGCCCGCGCGCAGGGCGCTTACATTCACGATGCCGACGGCCAGGCCTATGTCGACTACGTCGGCTCCTGGGGGCCGATGATCCTGGGCCACCAGGACCCGGACGTGATCGCCGCCATCCGCGCGCAGGCCGAGGTCGGCGTGTCGTACGGCGCGCCGACCGAGCTGGAGATCGAGATGGCCGAGCTGCTGTGCCGGCGCCTGCCGGCGCTGGAGCAGGTGCGCATGTGCAACAGCGGCACCGAGGCCACCATGTCGGCGATCCGCCTGGCGCGCGGCCACACCGGCCGCGACAAGCTGATCAAGTTCGAGGGCTGCTACCACGGCCACGGCGACGCGCTGCTGGTCAAGGCCGGCTCCGGCGCCCTGACCTTCGGCGTGCCGACCTCGCCCGGCGTGCCGGCCGATTACGCGCGGCACACGCTGACCGCGGCGTACAACGATCTCGACAGCGTGGAGTCGCTGTTCAAGGCCAATCCGGGCGCGGTCGCCTGCGTCATCGTCGAGCCGGTGGCCGGCAACATGAATTGCGTGCTGCCGGCGCCGGGCTTCCTGGCCGGCCTGCGGGCGCTGTGCGACCGTCACGGCGCGGCACTGATCTTCGACGAGGTGATGACCGGCTTTCGCGTGCATCCCGGCGGCGCGGCGGCGAAGTACGGGGTTGCGCCCGACCTCCTCGCCCTGGGCAAGATCGTCGGCGGCGGCCTGCCGGTGGGCGCCTTCGGCGGCAAGCGCGAGATCATGGGCAAGCTGGCGCCGGTCGGGCCGGTCTACCAGGCCGGCACGCTGTCCGGCAACCCGCTGGCGATGGCCGCGGGCCTGGCCACGCTGCGCAAGCTCGACGACGCCGGGCTGTACGCGCGCCTGGAAGCCACCACGCAACGCCTGCTCGACGGCCTGCGCGCCGAAGCACGCGCGGCCGGCGTGCCGTTCACGACCGCGCAGGCCGGCAGCATGTTCGGCCTGTTCTTCACCGCGGAGCGCGAGGTGCGCTCGTTCGCGCAGGTCATGGCCTGCGACGTCGATCGCTTCAAGCGCTTCTTCCACGCCATGCTGGAGCGCGGCGTGTACCTGGCGCCCTCGGCCTTCGAGGCGGGCTTCGTGTCGGCGATGCACGGCGAGCGCGAGCTGGCGCTGACCCTGGACGCGGCGCGCGCCGCCTTCCGCGCCAGCTAAGCCGGCTCGAGTGGAACAGCTGCTGCAAACGGTGCTGGACTGGGTCGGCGGCCACGTCGGCCTGACCCTGGTCCTGCTGTTCCTGTGCTGCGCCGGCGAGTCGATCATCGTGCTGGGCGCGCTGATCCCGACCACGGTGGTGCTGCTCGCGGCCGGCGCATTCGTCGCCTTCGGCAAGCTGGAGCTGTGGGCGGCGCTGGCCTTCGCCACCGCCGGCGCGGTCGCCGGCGACCTGGTCAATTTCTGGATCGGCCGCCGCTTCGGCGAGCGCGCGCTGCGCTCCCCGTTCGCGCAGCGCTACACCAGCGCGATCGAGCGCAGCCGCCAGATCGTGCAGCGCCACGGCGCCAAGGGCCTGATGCTGGGGCGCTACGTCGGCCTGGTGCGGCCGTTCATCGCCGCCATCGCCGGCGCGCACGGCATGCGCCTGCTCAGCTTCCTGCTGATCGAGTTCCTGGCCGGCTTCCTGTGGGCCGGCGGCTTCATCGCCCTGGGCCTGGCGTTCTCCGCCTCGCTGGGCCTGGCGGCCGAGGTCGCGGGACGGCTGGCGGTGCTGATCGTCTGTGCGCTGGTGCTGGTCTGGCTCGGCTTCTGGCTGACGCGCCGCAGCGTGATCGCGGTGCAGGGCCATACCGAGGAATGGCTGCACGCCCTGCTCGACTGGAGCCACCGCCACCGCCGGCTGGGCCTGCTGGGCGAGGCGCTGGCCAACCCCGACCACCCGGAGACGCCGGGCCTGGCGATCGTGGCGCTGTCCCTGCTGGCGCTCGGCGCGCTGTGGCTGGCGCTGTGGTGGGGCCTGGGCTGGCGCGAGTACCCGCCGGCGCTCGACGCGCTGGTCTACCAGACCCTGCACGACCTGCGCACGCCGGCCGCGACCGCGGCGGCGGTCGCCATCGCCCAGCTCGGCGAATGGCAGGTCTACGCGCCGGTGGCGGCGGCGACGCTGGCGGCGCTGCTGTGGAAGAGCCGCGACCGCGCCGCCGCGCACTGGATCGCGGCGGTCGCCTTCGGCAGTGCGATCTCGCTGGCGCTGTTCGCGCTGCCGACCTTCTCCACGCCGCTGGAGTACTACCGCGGCCAGCTGCGCGCGCACTTCTCCGGCCGCGAGCTGATCCTGGCGACGGTGATCTATGGCTTCATCCCGGTGCTGCTGGCGACGCGCCGCAACGCGCGCGCGCGCGCCGGCTTCTACGGCACCGCCATCGCGCTGCTGCTGCTGATCCTGCTGTCGGAGCTGTACCTGGGCGCGCAGTGGTTCAGCATGGGCCTGTTCGCGGTGCTGATCGGCGCGCTGTGGGTGGCGGCGCTGGGCCTGGGCTACCGCCGCCACCGCGCGCAGCGCGTGGCCGCGCCGCATCTCCTGCCGCTGGTGGCGCTGACCTTCGGCGCCGCCGCGATGGTGCACTGGAGCACCGGCTACGCCGTGCGCCTGGACGCCGCCAAGCCCTGGTGGCGGCTGACGGCGATGAGCGCGCAGGAATGGGTCGACGGCGGCTACCGCAAGCTGCCGTCGCAGCGCATGGACATGGCCGGGCGGCCCAAGCTGCGCTTCGACCTGCAATGGGCCGGCGAGCTGCCGGACATCGAGCACGCCGCCGGCGCGCACGGCTGGCGCTGGCCGCGACGCCTGTCGTTCGCCAACATGCTGCACTGGCTCGCCACCGAAGGCCCGGTCGCCGATCTGCCGGTGCTGCCGCAGGTGCACGCCGGCCGCTACCAGGCGACGGTGCTGCGCCTGCCCATCGACGAGGCGCGCCAGTACCTGCTGCAACTCTGGCCGTCGACCTGGCGTCTCAAGGACGGCCCGCGCATCTGGGTCGGCAACCTGCGCGTGCAGCAGGCGCGCACCTTCTACCGCCTGCTGCGCTACCCGGTGTCCGACCGCGGCGCGCAGGTGCCGGTGGCGGAGCTGCTGTCCGGCCTCGACGGCTTCGAGCTGATCCAGGGCAGCGGCGAGGACGGCCAGCCGGTCTGGCTACTGAAACCCAAGAAACCATGAGCGAATCCCCCAAGAGCGAATCGTTCTTCTCCCGCCTGCGCACGCGGCTCAACCGCGGCGATTCCTGGCTGACCTACGACCTCGGGCGCCTGTTCGTCGCCGACAAGCTCGGCGAGGACGCGCTGGAGGAGATCGAGACCCGCCTGCTGACCGCCGACGCGGGCCTGGAGGCGACGCAGCCGATCGTCAAGAGCCTGCGCGCGGACGTCATGTCCGGACGGATCGCGACCGAGGCGCAGCTGCGCGCCGCGCTGGAAAAGGCGCTGCTCGCGGTGCTGCAACCGGTGGAGCGGCCGCTGGCCATCCCCGACTTCATCCGCCCGTACATCCTGTTCGTGGTCGGCGTCAACGGCGTGGGCAAGACCACCACCATCGGCAAGCTCGCCGCGCGCTTCAAGGCCGAGGGCAAGTCGGTGCTGCTGGCCGCCGGCGACACCTTCCGCGCCGCCGCCGTGCAGCAGTTGAAGACCTGGGCGCAGCGGGTGGACGTGCCGGTCGTCGCGCAGACCGAGGGCGCCGATTCCGCCTCCGTGATCTACGACGCCGTGCAGGCGGCCAAGGCGCGCGGCACCGACATCGTGATCGCCGACACCGCCGGGCGCCTGCACACGCAGGCGCACCTGATGGAGGAGCTGCGCAAGATCAAGCGCGTGGTGCAGAAGCACGACCCGTACGCGCCGCACGAGGTGCTGCTGGTGGTCGACGCCACCACCGGCCAGAACGCGCTCAACCAGGCCCTGCAATTCCACGAGGCGATCGGCCTGACCGGCATCGCGATCGCCAAGTTGGACGGCACCGCCAAGGGCGGTATCCTGCTCGCGCTCGCCCGGCGGCTGGCCTTGCCGGTGCGGTTCATCGGAATCGGCGAAGCCGTTGAGGACCTGGGGGTCTTCAAGGCGCAGGAGTTTGCCGCCGCGCTGATCGGAAACCCGCCGTCCCGCGCATAACGAAGCGATGTCCCAGATCGTCCATTTCCACAGCGTCAGCCACCGCTATCCGGGCGGCGGCGAAGTCCTGGCCGACATCGGCTTCCGCCTGGCCAAGGGCGAGATGGCCTTCCTCACCGGCCGCTCCGGCGCCGGCAAGAGCACCCTGCTCAAGCTGATCGCGCTGCTGGCGCGGCCGACGCGCGGGCAGATCGTGGTCAACGGCCAGAACCTGGCCACGCTCAAGCGCCGCCACATCCCGCTGTACCGCCAGCAGATCGGGATCATCTTCCAGAACTTCAACCTGCTGTACGACCGCACCGTGTTCGACAACGTAGCGCTGCCGCTGGTGATCCGCGGCTATGCGCACGAGGACATCGGCCGGCGCGTGCGCGCGGCGCTGGATTCGGTCGGCCTGCTGCACAAGGAAAAGGCCATGCCGATGACCCTGTCCGGCGGCGAGCAGCAGCGCGTGGGCATCGCCCGCGCCATCGTCACCAAGCCGATCCTGCTGCTGGCCGACGAGCCGACCGGCAACCTCGACCCGGAGATGGCGCTGGAAACGATGGAGATCTTCCGCCGCTTCAACGAGGTCGGCGTCAGCGTGCTGGTGGCGACGCACGCCATCGACCTGATCCAGCAGCTGCCGTACCGCGTCATCCACCTCGACGGCGGGCGCATCTCCAAGGACCAGCCGGTGGCCTTCGCGGAGCTGGACCATGAGTAGCGCCGCGCCGCGCCCGGGCCTGCTCGGCCGCTGGACCCAGGACCACCTGCGCGAGTTCGTCGCCACCGTCGGGCGCCTGTACCGCGAGCCGGTGTCGACCCTGCTCACCGCCGCGGTCGTCGGCATCACGCTCGCGCTGCCGGCCGGCCTGCATCTGCTGGTCAAGAACCTGTCGGCGATCAGCTTTTCCTGGGAAGGCAGCCTGCAGACCTCGCTGTTCCTCAAGGACTCGGTGAGTGCGGCGCGCGGGCGCGCGCTGGCGCAGGAGCTGCGCCGGCGGCGCGGCGTGCAGAAGAGCGAGTACATCTCGCGCGAGCAGTCGCTGGCCGAGTTCCGGGAGCTGTCCGGCTTCGGCGAGGCGCTGCAACTGCTGGAGGACAATCCGCTGCCGGCGGTGATCGTCATCACCCCCGACACGCGCGACGGCGCCGAGGCAACCGACCGCCTGATGACCGAGCTGACGCGCCTGCCGGAGGTCGAGCTGGCCAAGGTCGACCACAAGTGGCTGGAGCGGCTCTACGCCATCCTGGGCATGGTCGAGCGCAGCGTGCTGATCCTGTCCGCGGTGCTGGCGCTGGCGGTGATCGTGACCGTCGGCAACACCATCCGCCTGGACATCGAGAACCGGCGCGACGAGATCGTGGTGATGAAGCTGATCGGCGCGCCCGACGCCTTCATCCGCCGCCCGTTCCTGCACACCGGCATCTGCTACGGCCTGGCCGGCGGCGCGATCGCCTGGATTTTCGTGCACGGCGCCCTGCTCGCCCTGTCCGGCCCGGCGCGGCGGCTGGCCGGCCTCTACGAGAGCGGCTTTTCCCTTTCCGGCCTGTCGTTTTCCGCCACCCTGGCGATGCTCGGCGCCGGCTTCCTGCTCGGCGCCATCGGCTCGTTCTGGACCGTCAGCCGGCACCTGGGGAAGATCGAGCCGGCCTGACGGCGATTGATCCAAGTCATTGTCCGCAAAGCGGTCTCCGCCTAAGGTCTGGCGCGAAAGGAACTTGCCCCGCCGTTTAGCACTCTACTTGCTCGAGTGCTAAAATAAATTTGTCATGGGAGGTCCGGAAATGAGTGAGATCAGGTCTCTCGCGCTGCGCCAGACGCCGGCCGCATTGGTGCCGCTGGCCGGCAACCTGGACGCG
Organism: Gammaproteobacteria bacterium; assembly: GCA_016182805.1. Classification (GTDB taxonomy): domain Bacteria; phylum Pseudomonadota; class Gammaproteobacteria; order Nevskiales; family Nevskiaceae; genus JACPFV01. The sequence goes on along the minus strand of JACPFV010000017.1, from coordinate 38,170 downwards.
TACATCGCGGCGGTCAACGCCACCCCGGCGCTCGACGCCGCCGAAGAGACGCGCCTGGCGCTGCGCCTGCGCACCGACAGCGACCTCGACGCCGCGCAGCAACTGGTGCTGTCCAACCTGCGCCACGTCGTGCACATCGCGCGCGGCTACCTCGGCTACGGCCTGGCGTTCGCCGACCTGATCCAGGAAGGCAACATCGGCCTGATGAAGGCGGTCAAGCGCTTCGACCCGGAGGTTGGGGTGCGCCTGATCTCGTTCGCGGTGCACTGGATCAAGGCCGAGATCCACGAGTTCGTCCTGCGCAACTGGCGCATCGTCAAGGTCGCCACCACCAAGGCGCAGCGCAAGCTGTTCTTCAACCTGCGCGGCCTCAAGCACCGCCTGGGCTGGATGAACCGCGCCGAGGTCGAGGCGGTGGCGCGCGACCTCAAGGTCAAGCCCGAGGAAGTCCTGGAGATGGAGGCGCGCCTGGCCGGCCAGGACGTCTCGTTCAGCGCGACGCCGGAGGACGGCGACGAAGCCTACGTCCCCGAGGACTACCTCAAGGACGAGACCGACCCGTTCGCCGCCTTCGAGGAGCACGAGTGGAGCCGGCGCCGCGAGGCGCGCATGAAACAGGCTCTGGCCACGCTCGACGACCGCGCGCGCGACATCCTTTACAGCCGCTGGCTGCGCGACGGCGACAAGCTCGGATTGCAGGAGCTGGCCGGCAAGTACGGCGTCTCGGCCGAGCGCATCCGCCAGATCGAGGCGGCCGCGCTCAAGAAACTGCGCAAGGCGATCGAGTCGGCGGAAGCCGGCGCGGCGGCCTGACCCGGCAGCGAACCGCAAGCCCCCGGCAACGGGGGCTTGTTCGTTTCCGCGCCGACTTTACGCCGGCTCGTCGGCCGGCAAGCCCGCCACGCCCGGCGGCGGCTCCGCGGCCGCGCCTTCGGCGACGACCAGGCGATCGCGGCCCAGGCCCTTGGCGCGGTACAGGGCCCGATCGGCGGCGGCCAGCAGCTCGGCGGGCGTGCCGCCCGGTCCCGGCACCGTCCAGCTCGCGCCGATGCTGGCCGTGACGGCCGCGCCCGGCATCTCCAGGCGCGCCACGTCGGCGCGCAGCCGTTCCAGCAGCGCGCCCGCCGCGACGCCGTCCATGCCGTAAAGGGCGATGGCGAACTCCTCGCCGCCCCAGCGCGCGCACAGGTCGCCGCCGCGGCGCAGCGCCTGCGCCAGGTGCGCGCCGATGCGGCGCAGGCACTCGTCGCCGGCGGCGTGCCCGTAACGGTCGTTGTAGGCCTTGAACTGGTCGAGGTCGAGGATCGCCACGGCCAGCGGGCGCGCCTCGCGCCGCGCAAGGTCGACCAGCCGGAGCAGTTCCTCGTCGAAGGTGCGCCGGTTGAACAGGCCGGTCAGCTCGTCGTGCCGCGACCAGTGCCGCAACAGGCGCTTGCGCAGCCAGGAGCGGCGCGCGTCCCGCTCCAGCATGTAGCCGCCGACCAGCGCCAACGCAGTCAGCATGTTGAGCGCGAACAGCTCGTGGTGAATCACCGCCGACGCGCGTCCGCTGCGCAGCTCGGCCGCCACCGCCAAGCCCCACAGCAGGAGGGCGTACGGCAGGAAGCGCCGGAAGCGCAGGCGGCAGATCAGCAGCGCGGCGATGAACACGATCGGCACGAAGCCCAGCGGCACCTCCACGCCCAGTTCGCCGCCGACCTGGCGCTGGTAGATGAAGCCGCCGCCGAGCGCCAGGCTCGCCAGCGTCAGCAGCCGGCCGGAAGCCCAGGCGGAGGGGCGCGGCACGGTGAAGAACCACGCCAGCAGGATCAGCGGCAGCACCAGCGCGTACTGGACCAGGTGCTCGACGCGCACGAACCCGGCCGGCCGCTCCAGCAGGAAGCCGTCGAGCACCGGCAGGCCGGCGACGAGCAGCATGGCCCACAGCAGCAGGGCGCCGCGCTTGGTGCGGTTGTCGGCGAAATTGCCCTCCTGGAACTCCGCCTCCAGCGCCGGCGCGAAGCGCAGCAGCCGCAGCTCGCGCCGGTGGCGCCGCTCGATCGGCGCGGCGCCGCCCTCCGGCGGCGGCCGCTGGCGCCAGCCGGCGTGCGCGGACACCGCCGGCTCGAGCGCCGCGGGATCGGCCAGCTCGACCAGCACCGCGCGGTCGCGGCCCTGCGCCTTGGCGCGGTACAGCATCTCGTCGGCGGCCATGAGCAGGCGCGCGCTGTCGTCGCTCCAGGCCGGCACGCCGGTGACGGCGCCGACGCTGGCGCTGAGCCGCAGCTCCGCGGCCGGCCCGGTGCAGGCGCGCACCACGCCGCACAGCGATTCCAGCACGGCGGCGGCCTGGTCCGCCGCCAAGCCGTAGTACGCCAGCACGAACTCCTCGCCGCCGTAGCGCCCGCACAGCGCGTCGTGCCGCTGTGCGTGGCCGTGCAGCGCCCGTCCGAGCCGTTGCAGGTAACGGTCGCCGGCGGCGTGGCCATGGAGGTCGTTGAGCTGCTTGAAGTGATCCACGTCCAGCACCGCCAGCGTCAGCGGCCGGCCCTCGCGCTTGGCCAGGTCCAGCAGCCGTGCGCAGGCCCGGTCGAACACGCGGCGATTGGCCAGGCCCGTGAGCGCGTCCTTGCTCGACAGCTCCTCCAGCAGGCGCTCGCGCAGCCAGCCGCGGCGGATGTGCAGCTCGTGCAGGTAGCCGCCGCCGCCGGCCAGGATCAGGCCGGCGGCCAGGAATTGCAGCTCGTGCGCCTGCGTCACCGGCGGCAGCGGCAGCGCCAGCACGCTGGCGGCGAGCGCGACGAACAGCAGCAGGGCGGCCGGCGCGAACTGCCAGAAGCGGAAGCCGACGACCAGGAAGCCGGCGGTGACGACCGCCGCGGGGATGCCGATGGGGAAATAGAAGCCGATCTGCGCGCCGAGCCGATACTGGATCAGCGTCCCCGCCGCCAGTGCCAGCGCGGCGAGCAGCGCCACCGCGTCCCCGTGGCGGCGCAGCGGCGGCGCGGCGGTGAACAGCAGCGCGAGCAGCATCGCCGGCAGCTCGACCGCCAGTTGCAGCACGTGGCTGACGCGCGTGAATTCGGGCGGCGGCTTGAGCAGCCAGGCGTCGATCGCCGGCGTGGGATGGCCTGCCCGTGGAAACGCCGGAACTCGCGCTCGACCTCGGGCGCGAACGACAGGCGCCACGAGTCGCGGTCCAGCTCGCGCTGGTACGCCATGCCGCCGCCCGAGTTGGTGTCGTGAGGCATCGTCCGCCGTTCCGTTGTCCTTGCACGGGAGTGGCGCCCCGCTCCGTCGGGACGCGCGCCAGGACCGCACGTTAGCAAGCCGGCCGGCGGCGCGCCGGGCGCCCGCCGGCGCCGTCAATCGAAACTACGTACCGCCGCCGGCTAGAGCCTGTTATGTAGTTGGCGATCGCTGCGCCGGCAACTACATAACAGGCTCTACGGCGCGTATGGCGCGCCCTGTCCCGGTGGAAGCCCACATAGGGGCTGACACGGGGACTAGCGGAAGTAGTGATCCAGCAGCAGCAGCGTGAAGATGCCCATCAGGTAGACGATGGAATAGCCGAAGGTGCGCATCGGCAGGCCCGGCTGCGGCGCAAACTTCAGGCGCACGGCGTAGTACAGGAACACGCCGCCGAGCGCCAGCGCCCCGGCGAAGTACAGCCATCCGCTCATGCCGGTGGCGAACGGCAGCAGCGTCACCGCCACCATCAGGATCGTATAAAGCAGCACCTGGGTGCGCGTGAATTCCAGGCCGTGCGTGACGGGCAGCATCGGGATGCCGACCTGGGCGTATTCCTTGTGGCGCTCGATCGCCAGCGCCCAGAAGTGCGGCGGCGTCCACACGAAGATGATGAGAAACAGCAGCAGCGCGTGCGGGTCGAGCGCGCCGGTGACGGCGGTCCAGCCCAGCACCGGCGGCGCCGCGCCGGCCGCGCCGCCGATCACGATGTTCTGCGGCGTGGCGCGCTTGAGGTACAGCGTGTAGATGCCGGCGTAGCCGATCAGCGTGAACAGCGTCAGCCAGGCGGTCAGCGAGTTGATCCAGCGGTACAGCACCAGCATGCCGCCGCCGCCCAGCGCCAGCGCGAACAGCAGCGACTGGCGCGCCGTCAGGTGGCCGGTGACCAGCGGGCGGCCGCAGGTGCGCGCCATGCGCGCGTCGACGTGGCGGTCCAGCACCTGGTTGATCGCCGCCGCCGACGACGCCATCAGGCCGATGCCGAGCGTGCCGAGCAGCAGCACCGGCAGCGGCACCATTCCCGGCGTCGCCAGGAACATGCCGACCATCGCGGTGAACACGATCAGCATCACCACGCGCGGCTTGCACAGCTCGTACCAGTCGCGCCAGGTGGCGCGCTCGGCCGCGGCCGGCAGGGTTTGGGCGGTACTCGTCATGCGCGATCCGGCGGATTCCAGGCGTAGTAATTCACGGCGACGACGCCGGCCAATAATAGCGCCGCCCCGGCGTTGTGCGCCGCGGCCAGCGCCAGCGGCAGTTGCAGCAGCACGATGCTCACGCCCAGGGCGAGTTGCAGGCCGAGCGCGCCGAGCAGGACCCCGCCCAGCCGGCGCCAGGCGTGGCCGTGCGGCGTGCGCCGCAGGTAGACGGCCAGCCCCAGCACCGCGGCGGCGACCAGCACCGCGCCGAGGCGGTGGAAGAAATGGATGGTGACGCGCGCGCGGTTGTCGAGCACCCCGAACTCGTAGTTCACGCCCAGGCCGCGCCACAGGGTGAAGGCCTCGGCGGCGTCGGTCTCGGGCAGCCAGCGGCCGTGGCAGGTCGGCAGGTCGGGACAGGCCAGCGCGGCGTAGTTGCTGCTGGTCCAGCCGCCCAGGAAGATCTGGCCGGCGAGCAGGAGCAGGGCGGCGGCGGCGAGCGGGCGCAGGCCGGCCGGGCGGCGGCGCCCGGCGGCGGCGCTCTGCAACTGCATCCAGGCGCGGCGCTCGGTGCGCGGATCGTCGGCGCCCGCGGCCGCCGGCGCGCGCCCGGCCAGCCACATCCACAGCAGCAGGGACAGCGTGCTCAGGCCGCCGAGCAGGTGGCCCGATACCGCCAGCGGCTTGAGCTGCCAGGTCACGGTCCACATGCCCAGGATGCCCTGGAACACGACCAGCGCCACCAGCACCCAAGGCAGGCGCCGCGGCAGGTCGCGCTCGCGACGGACGGCGCTGACGACGGCCATCGCCACGATCGTCGAGGCCAGGTAGCGATGGATCATTTCCTTCCAGGCCTTGGGCGCCTCCAGCGGTCGCTGCGGGTACAGCGCCTGCGCGGCGGCGACCTCGTGCGGCGCCTCCGGCACCACGATCCGGCCGTAGCAGCCCGGCCAGTCCGGGCAGCCGAGCCCGGCGTGCGACAGGCGCACGTACGCGCCGAGCACGACGACGACGAAACACAGGGCCAGTGCGGCCAGATTCAGACGTCGGAACCAGAGCATTCGGGAACCCGGAAACAGTGAGGAAACCGCGGGGATCATATTATCGAAGTGGGTCAGCCGATTTGCGACAGCCGCAGCAGCCGCTTGATGTCCTTGTGGATGCCGCGCGACTCGGACAGCGCCGGATATTCCAGCAGCCAGTTGCCGTGCGGGTCGAGCAGGTAGACGGCGTCCGGGTCGCGCGGCTCGAAGAACCCGCGCAGCGCGCCCTGCGGATCGGCCAGCACGCGCAGGTCGGGGTGCTCCCGGCCGAGCTGCGCCTGAAGCTCCTGCGCCGCCGCGACGCTGGGCGCAACGTAGACGCGCTGCACGCGCCCGCGCTTCTCGTTGAGCGCGGCGCGGATCTGGCGGATCTGGAACAGCTTGTTGCGGCAGGCGTCGGCGCAGGGCCCGGCGCCGAGGTACACGTAGGTCCACTTGCCCTTGAGCGCGGCGGTGTCGGTCGCCGCGCCGTCGGCGCCGGCCAGCGCCAGCAGCGGCAGCGGCCGCGCCGGATCGACCAGGCGGCCGTAGTTGCCGCGCGCCTGCGGGACCCACTCCGGCAGATAGAAATACAGCAGCCACGCCGCCACCAGCGGCGCGGCGAACAAGGCCGCCAGCAGGACGAACTGCCGCCGGCCGCGGCCCTTGGGTGCTTCAGTCATGGTGCTCTCTTCAGGTTCAGCTTGACGAAAAGGACCAGCAGCGTCGCGCACAGCGCGTACCACTGCGCGGCGTAGCCGTAATGTCGCTCCGGCGGCACGCCGAGCATCTGCGCCTCCCAGTCGCGCACGTAGCCGTAGCCGGCGTCCGGCGCCAGCAGCAGCAGGCCGTCGGCGACCGGCTCGCCCAGCGCGCAGGCCAGTTCCGCGGCGGTCGGATAGCTCACCACCAGCGGAAACTGCGGCGCGGACGGGCAGTTCGGCGTGCCGTCCAGGCGCAGGCCCGGCTGCGGCAGCGGGCGCCAGTAGCCCTCGACGTCCTGCACGCCGGCCGGAGCCAGCAGCGAGGCGGCGGCGCTGCGGTCCGGGTTCTGCGCGATCCAGCCGCGATCGACGATGGCCAGGCCCCGCTCGGTTCGCAGCGGCGTCCACACGCGGTAGCCCGGCACCCGCCCGTGCGACTGGTTGTCCAGCAGCAGCTGGCGCCAATGCTCGTACGTGCCGCGGACGCGGACGCGGCGCAGCGTCAGCGGCCCGGGCGGCACGCTCGCATCGAGTTCCGCCGGCGCCTCGGCCCGCGCGCGCGCCAGCTCCGCGCGCAGCAGCTCCTTGTCCTGGCCGCGCCGCAGCTGCCAGGTGCCGAGCGTCGCCAGCAGCGCCGCCAGCGGCAGCGCCAACAGCCAGGCCCACGGCGGCGGCCGGAAACGCCAGGCGCTCATTCGGGCCGCCGGCTATGATTCGGGGCGATCCGCCGCCGCGCTTCCCGCATGCTCGCCAAAATCGTCCTGGTCCTGTTCCTGGCCGCCATTCTGGTCGCCCTGTTTTCGGGCCTCGCGTTCCTGATCAAGGACCCATCGGACGCCAAGCACCGGCGCACGGTCAAGGCGCTGACTTGGCGCGTGGCCCTGCAACTGGCGCTGATCGGCTTCCTGGTGCTGGCGTACTTCATGGGCTGGCTGCGGCCGCACGGTTTCGGGGAATAAGGCGACAGTCCGGTGGACTGTCGCCCCCCGAAACGACCGGCCATGGATGGCCGGGCCGGGGCGCTACGGAGAACGAGGTCGCGCCATGGACGGCAGAGACGCGAAAGGCCCGCCGTGCGGGCCTTTCGCTTTTCATCGCTGCGCTTACAGGATGTAAACAAACACGAACAGGCCGACCCACACCACGTCGACGAAGTGCCAGTACCAGGCCACGCCCTCGAAGCCGAAGTGCGATTCCGGCTTGAAGTGGCCAACCATCAGCCGCGCGGTGATGACCGCCAGCATGATGGTGCCCAGCGTCACGTGCATGCCGTGGAAGCCGGTCAGCATGAAGAAGGTCGAGCCGTAGATGCCGCTCGACAGCTTCAGGTTGAGGTGTTGGTAGGCCTCGATGTACTCGCTGGCCTGCAAGTACAGGAAGCAGACGCCCAGGGCGACCGTGGCGAACATCCACAGGATGCACTTGAGCCGCTCGGCCGCCTTCAGCGCGTGGTGCGCCATGGTGATCGTCACGCCGGAGGTGAGCAGGATCACGGTGTTGATGAACGGCACGCCCCAGGCAGGGATCGTCTCGAAACTGCCGCCCATCGCGCCCGGGCCGTTGGTCGGCCAGTCCTTCTCGAAGCCGGGCCACAGCAGCTGGTTGGTGGACAGCTCGGCACCCTCGCCGGACAGCCACGGCACCGACAGCTGGCGGGCATAGAACAGCGCGCCGAAGAACGCGCCGAAGAACATGACCTCGGAGAAGATGAACCAGGCCATGCCCCAGCGGTAGGTGCGGTCGACCTGCGCGTTGTACGCCCCGCCCTCGCTTTCCAGCGCCACGCCGCGGAGCCAGCGGAACACGATGTAGATCGCGATCGCCGCGCCGGCGTAGATCGGCACCGGGCCCCAGTGCTTGTTCTCCAGGTAGCCGGCCACCCCGTAGATGATGGCGACCAGGCCTGCGGTCAGGATGAACGGCCAGGGACTCGGTTGCGGGACAAAGTAGCGACTGTTGTCGGTAGCGGCGTGCGCCATATGTGACTCCTTCAGCTCTTCGGTCGCGCGGCGTTCTGCTGCGCGAGTTCGGTTACATCGAAAAACGTGTACGACAGCGTGACCGTATCCACCTCGTCCGGCAGCTCCGGGTCCAGCATGAAGCGCATCGGCATCAGCCGGCCCTCGCCCGCTTTCAGCGGCTGCCGCTGAAAGCAGAAGCATTCGGTCTTGCGCAGGTACTTCGCGGCGTTCCACGGCGCCACGTGCGGCACCGCCTGGGCGACCACGTCCTTGTCCTGCGTGTTCTCGACGTAGAAGTTCACCGTCTCGAGCCGGCCTGGATGCACCCGCACCCGGGCCGTCTCGGCGGCGAACTTCCACGGCCGGCCGCCGTTGACCGTGGTCACGAACTCCACGGTCACGCTGCGGCTCTCGTCGGCCTTCGCCTGCGCCGCCTGCTCGCCACTGATGAGCATGCTGTTCTGCGTGCTGCGGCCGTTCAGGCCGATGGCGTCGCACAGCATGTTGTACAACGGCACCAGCGCATAACCGAACGCGAACATCGCGCCGACCACCGCCGTCAGGCGCAGGGCGTGTCGGAGCTTGGCGTCCATCAATGCCTCACCGGTGCGCCTGCACCCACATGAAGGCGATCATGAAGCCCAGCGCGACCGCCACGTGAATCAGCGCCAGGCGCGTGTTGCGCCGCTTGACGAGCTGCGCGTCGTGCTGCGTCGTCGCCATGGAGCCGGCCCCGGTCACGGATTGATCTTGTGGCGATCCAGCGCGTCGTAGGCGTCGTGCGCGGCGGTGATCTCGCCTTCCGGCAGGAGGCGCGGCGGCTCCTCGAAGGTGTGGTACGGGGCCGGCGACGGCACCGTCCATTCGAGGCCGTGCGCGCCTTCCCACACCCGCGCCGGCGCCTTCTCCATGCCCTCGCGGAACCAGATGCAGCGCGCGAAGTTGTAGATCATCACGAACTGGCTGACGAAGAAGCCGAACGCGCCGATCGAGGACTGCACGTTGAAGTCGGTGAACTGCACCGCGTAGTCCGGCACGCGCCGCTGCATGCCGGCCAGGCCGGCGAAGTGCTGCGGGAAGAACGTGAGGTTGATGAAGATCGCCGACAGCCAGAAGTGGATCCTGCCGAGCGTCTCGTTGTACATGACGCCGGTCCACTTCGGCAGCCAGTAATAGACGCCGGCGATGACTGCGAACACGGCGCCCGGCACGATCACGTAGTGGAAGTGCGCGACGACGAAGTAGGTGTCGTGGTACTGGAAGTCCACCGGCGCGATCGCCAGCATCAGGCCGGAGAAGCCGCCGATGGTGAACAGGAACACGAAGGCGAGCGCGAACAGCATCGGCGTCTCGAAGGTCATCGAGCCCTTCCACATGGTCGCGACCCAGTTGAACACCTTCACGCCGGTCGGCACCGCGATCAGCATCGTGGCGAACATGAAGAACAGCTCGCCGGCCAGCGGCATGCCGACCGTGAACATGTGGTGCGCCCACACGATGAAGGACAGGAACGCGATCGAGGCGGTGGCGTAGACCATCGAGTCGTAGCCGAACAGCGACTTGCGCGCGAACGTCGGGATGATCGTCGAGACCACGCCGAACGCCGGCAGGATCAGGATGTAGACCTCGGGGTGGCCGAAGAACCAGAAGATGTGCTGGAACATCACCGGGTCGCCGCCGCCGGCCGCGGTGAAGAACGCGGTGCCGAAGTACTTGTCGGTCAGCAGCATCGTGACCGCGCCGGCGAGCACCGGCATGGTGGCGATCAGCAGGTACGCGGTGATCAGCCAGGTCCAGGCGAACAGCGGCATCTTGAGCAGGCTCATGCCCGGCGCGCGCATGTTCAGGATCGTGACCGCGACGTTGATCGCGCCGGTGATGGAGGAAATGCCCATCAGGTGCACGGCGAAGATTAGGAACGGGAAGGCGTTGCCGGTCTGCAGCACCAGCGGCGGATACATGGTCCAGCCGCCCGCCGGGCCGCCGCCGGGCATGAACAGCGTGCCCAGCAGCAGCGTGAACGCGAACGGCAGGATCCAGAAGCCCCAGTTGTTGACGCGCGGCAACGCCAGGTCGGAGCAGCCGACCATCATCGGGATCATCCAGTTGGCCAGGCCGACGAAGGCCGGCATCAGGCCGCCGAAGATCATGACCAGCGCGTGCAGCGTGGTCATCTGGTTGAAGAACTCGGGGTCGACGAACTGCAAGCCCGGCATCCACAGCTCGGCGCGGATGACCAGCGACATCAGGCCGCCGATCATGAACATGGTGAAGCTGAGGAAGAGGTACAGCGTGCCGAGATCCTTGTGATTGGTGGTCTTGATCCACCGCATGATCCCCTTCTCGGGACCGTGCCCGTGATCGTGATGCTCGCCGTGCGCGTGATCGTCGTGGTGAGCGTGCGTGTCGTGGTGCGCCATGACTGAACTCCTGGAGATTACTTGCGCAGGGCGGCGACCTGGGCGGGCTGCACGATGCTGCCCGTGTTGCCCCAGGAATTGCGTTCATAGGTGGCGACGGCCGCGAGGTCGGCGTCGGACAGGTGCCGGAACGAGGGCATCATCTTGCCCGTGAACATCTGCGCGATGTGCGCCTCGGCCGGGCCGTTGGCCATCTTGCTGCCGGCCAGCGGCGGGAACGTCGGCGCCATGCCGGCGCCGTTGGCCTGGTGGCAGGCGGCGCAGTTCGCCTTGTAGACCTGCTCGCCCTTGGCCATCAGCTCGGCCTTCGACAATTCGCCCGCACTGGCCGCCGTCGCGGGGGCGGCGGCGACCTGCTCCCCGGCGGGAGCCGGCTGCGCGGCCGCGGCCGGCGGGACGTCGGCGGCCTGCGTCGGCGCGGCGGCGGCCAGCCGGTACGGCTGGCCGGCCTTCCTGGCCTCCAGCCACTTGCCGAACTCCTCTTCGGGCAGGGCGACGACCACGATCGGCATGAACCCGTGATCGCGCCCGCACAGCTCGGCGCAGACGCCGCGGTAGGTGCCGGGCTTGTCGATCTTGGTCCACACCTCGTTGACGTAGCCGGGGATGGCGTCCTTCTTGACCGCGAGGTCCGGCACCCACCAGGCGTGGATGACGTCGTTGGCGGTAATCAGGAAGCGGACCTTCTTGCCCACCGGCAGCACCAGCGGCTCGTCCACCTCGACCAGGTAGTTGGGCACCGTGGTCGGGTCGATGCCGGAGCCGACCTGGCGCGCCTTGTTGGAGTCCGGGTGCAGCGTGGAGAAAAAGCCCACGCCCTGGTCCAGGTACTCGTACTGCCACTTCCACTGGTAGCCGGTGACCTTCACCGACAGCTCGGCGCCGCGGGTGTCCTCCATCTTGATCAGCGTGCCGGCGGCGGGGATCGCCATGCCGATCAGGATCAGGAACGGGATCACGGTCCAGACGATCTCCACCGTGGTGGATTCGTGGAAATCCGCCGGCTTGGGGTGCACGGAGCGGCGGTGCATGACGATCGAGTACGTCATCGCGCCGAACACCAGCACGCCGATCGCCACGCAGACCCAGAAGATCAGCAGGTGCAGGTCGTAGACCTTGGCGCTGATCTCGGTCACGCCTTGCGGCGTGTTCCAGCCGTTGCCGGTGGTGGTGTACGCCGACGCCGCGCCGCTCGCGGCCAGCAACACCGATACGAGCGCCGCACGCGCCATCCATCCCATCTTTGCCATCATCGCCCTCCCGAAACGCTTCTACCCGCCTGTCCCTCGACGCGCCGACCCCTCAGACCGGCGTCAACAATTGCTTGAGTCGCGCCACCAGGCGCGTGCGCTCTTCATCCGTGAGGCAGCGGCCGATCTCCAGCCGCCGCGCGGGACAGCTCAGCACCAGCCGGGTTGGACTGGTGCGCGTCCCGCCGTGTTCCAGAAACGCCCTCGTCTGCAAGCGCGGCATGCGGCACCGGGCCTCCACTCCCAGGCCGACACGCCCGAATTCGATCCAAACCTCGCCTTCTTCGAAGCGGATCACCTCGCGGTAGCGGTTGCGCCGCAGCGCCACCGCCAGCGCCGTCCCCAGGACCAGCACTTCCAGGCCCGCGAACGGCAGCACCGGCCAGAACCCCAGCGCCGCCCACGCCCCGGCAACCCCCAGCGCCGCCGCGCAGACCATCCCGAAGAACAACGCGGCCTGCGGACCGCTGAGCGAAGCATTCGGGCCGATGACGATACGCGTGTTCACAGGGCGGAAAATGTCCGGCCAGGGACCGTCGCACAGGGTTCGGCGGGTGACAAAGGGTTCCGTCGACGACAAAATTGTAGTGCACCGGCGGCACCCCGCGCAAAAGCGCGGGCGGCGCGATTCCCCGGTTCAGTCCGCGTCCCCCGGCGCAGCCGGCGGGCGCAGGAACGCCTCCGGATCGAATTGCAGGTGCGGCGCGGCGTCCGCCGCTCCCGCCGGCACCACGCCCCAGCACGGCGCCGGGATGCGGTGGCGCAGGGTCTCGATGTTCTCCTGCACGCATTCCTGCGCCGGCGGCAGGCAGTTGGCGACCCAGCCGGCGAGCTTGGCGCGGCGCGCGATCGCCTCGGCCGACAGCAGCGCGTGGTTGAGGCAGCCCAGGCGCATGCCCACCACCAGCAGCACCGGCCAGTCCATGTCGGCGACCCATTCGGCGAAGGTCCAGGTCTCGTCCAGCGGCACCAGCCAGCCGCCCGCCCCCTCGGCGACGACGAGGCCGTAGCGCGCCGCCAGCCGCCCGTGCGCCTCGCGCAGCGCGCTGGTGCGGATGCGGCGTCCCTCCTTCTGCGCCGCGATGTGCGGCGCCAGCGGCGCCTCGAAGGCGTACGGGTTGATATCCTCGTAGCGCTCGCGCGTGCCGGCCGCCGTGCGCAGCGCCAGCGCGTCGGCGTTGCGCAGGCCGTCGGCGCCGCGCTCGCAGCCGCTGGCCACCGGCTTGAACCCGCACACTTTCACGCGCGCCTGGCGGGCGATGCGGATCAGTCCGCAAGCGATCAGCGTCTTGCCGACGCCGGTGTCGGTGCCGGTGACGAACAGCGTGCGCCCGCCGGCCATGCCCTAGTCCGTCGTCCGGCGCAGCAGGCTGCGCAGGCTGACCGCGGCCCAGGCCGCCTCCAGCAGCAGGAAGCCCCACTGCCGCTCGACCCAGGCGACCACGGTCAGCACCGCGGAGCCGAGGAAGTTGCACCACAGGTAGCCGGCGTCGCCCGGCTTCCAGCGGCCGAACTGCTGCATCGCGAACGCGCCCAGGATCAGCGCCGCGCCGGCCAGCGATATGAGTTGAATCAAGCGTTCCGCTCCGCCTCCAAGCCGTCCCGCAGCGCCGCCAGCAGACCGTCGATCTGCTCCGGCGCATGGGCCGCCGACAGTGTAATGCGCAAGCGCGAGGTGCCGGGCGGCACCGTCGGCGGACGGATCGCGGCGACCCAGTAGCCGCGCTCGAACAGGAAGCGCGACAGCGCCAGGGCGCGCGCCTCGGCACCCAGGATCAGGGGCTGGATCGGGGTCGCGGCGGCGGAGTCGGGAGCCGGGAGCCGGGAGTCGGGCAAACCCAGGGGAATGCCCAACTGGCGGGCGCCCTCGCGAAAGCGACGGATGTTCCGGTCCAGGCGCTCACGCCGCTCCGGCTCGGCCTGCACGATCTCCAGCGCGCGGCGCGCGGCGGCGGCCAGCGCGGGCGGCGGCGCGGTCGAGAACACCCAGGTGCGGGCGCGCTGGATCAGGTACTCGATCAGCGCCGCCGAGCCGGCGACGAAGGCGCCGGCGACGCCCAGGGACTTGCCCAGGGTGGCGACGTAGATGTCGGGAATCGTGGAGCAGTGTTCGATCGCCCCGCGCCCGCCGGCGCCAAGCACGCCGAAGCCGTGGGCGTCGTCCACCATCAGCGGCGCGCGGTACTCGGCGCACAGGCGCGCCAGTTCCGGCAGCGGCGCCAGGTCGCCGTCCATGCTGAACACGGAGTCGGTCGCGACCAGCGCGTCGGCCTCCGGCGCTTCCCGCAGCGCCGCTTCGTACGCCGCCAAATCCCGATGCGCCACCCGCAGGTACCGCGCCCCCGCCAGCCGCCCGCCATCGATCAGCGAGGCGTGGTTCAGCTCGTCGGCGATCAGCGTGTCCTCGCGCCCCAGCAGCGCGCGCAGCACGCCCAGGTTCGCCGCCCAGCCGGAGGAGAACAGCAGCGCGCGCGGCCGTTGCACGAACGCGGCCAGCGCCTCTTCCAGCCGGCGGTGCTCGGCGTTGTAGCCGGACACCAGCGCGGCGGCGCCGCTGCCGGTGCCGGACTGGTCCAGCGCCCGGCGCGCCGCCGCCGCGACGCGCGGGTCGGCGGCCAGGCCCAGGTAGTCGTTGCTGCAAAAGCCGACGCAGCGCCGCCCCTCCACCACGATCTCCGCGCCATGCCGCCCCTCGACGACGCGGCGCACCCGGTACAGATTCTGTTCGCGCAGCCGGCCAAGTTCGACCGCCAGCCGTTCGTCCAGCGACCGTCTGCTCGACTTCGGGACACTCATTGGCTGCAACAGCCTGCCGGGAGCGCTCGCGTCTCCGCCGCGCCGGCGCAGCCGCAGCCGCCGGACTCGCCACAACCGCCCCCTTCGGCCACGATCCCCAACCGCGCGAACAGCGCGCGGTCCTTGTCGTTCTGCGGATTGCCGGTGGTGAGCAGCTTGTCGCCGTAGAAGATGGAGTTGGCGCCGGCGAAGAAGCACAGCGCCTGCGATTCGTCGGTCATCGCGGTGCGGCCGGCGGACAGGCGCACGTACGACTTGGGCATGAGGATGCGGGCGACCGCGATCGCGCGCACGAATTCCAGCGGGTCCAGCCCGTCCGTGCCCGCCAGCGGCGTGCCCTCGACCTGCACCAGGTTGTTGACCGGCACGCTTTCCGGGTGCTGCGGCAGGTTGGCCAGCGTGCGCAGCAGCTCGGCGCGGTCCTGCCGCGCCTCGCCCATGCCGACGATGCCGCCGCAGCACACTTTGATTCCGGCCTCGCGCACGCTGTGCAGCGTGTCGAGCCGGTCCTCGTAGCAGCGCGTGGTGACGATCCTGCCGTAGAACTCCGGCGAGGTGTCGAGGTTGTGGTTGTAGTAGTCCAGGCCGGCCTGCGCCAGGCGCCGCGCCTGCTCCGGCTTCAACATGCCCAGCGTCAGGCAGGTTTCCAGGCCCAGGCTCTTGACCTCGCGCACCATCGCGCCGACCGCCTCGAGGTCGCGGTCCTTGGGCGCGCGCCAGGCCGCACCCATGCAGAAGCGCGTCGCGCCGTTGGCCTTGGCCTCGCGCGCCGCTTCCAGCACGCGCTCGAGATCCATCAGCGGCTCGGACTTGAGCCCGGTGTCGTAGCGCGCCGACTGCGGGCAGTACGCGCAGTCCTCCGGACAGGCGCCGGTCTTGATCGACAGCAGCGTGGAGAGCTGCACCGTGTTCGGCGCAAAATGCCGGCGGTGGACGGCGTGCGCGCGGAACAGCAGATCGTTGAACGGCAGCGCGAACAGCGCGCGCACCTCGTCGGGGCGCCAGTCGTGGCGGATTTCGGCCGGCGCGGAAGCATCGGACATGGGGGAACTCCAGTGAAAACGCGCAGAGTTTTCAGGTGGTTGCCGGCATTGTCAACCTGCACGCGGACGAATGGTTGACGATTCCACTGCCGCCGCCGTGCTGCCCGGCCTGTGCGCCTACTGCGGCGCGCCCGCCGGCGGGATCGCCGTGTGCGCCGCCTGCGCGCGCGCGCTGCCCTGGAACGCGCCGGCCTGCCGCGGCTGCGCCATGCCGGTCGCCGCGCCGGAGCAGGCACTGTGCGCCGAATGCGCGGCGGACCCGCCGCCCTTCGACGCCGCCTTCGCCGCCTTCCGCTTCGAGCCGCCGGTGCAGCAGGCGGTGCACGGCCTCAAGTACGAGGCGCGCTTTCATTTCGGGCGCATGCTGGGCCGGCTCATGGCGCAACGGCTGGCGGCGCGTCCCGAACCCCTGCCGGAGCTGCTGATCCCGGTGCCGCTGCACCGCCGGCGCCTCGCGCGCCGCGGCTACAACCAGGCCCTGCTGCTGGCGCGGGAGCTGGCCGCGGTGCTCGCGCTGCGCGTCGAGGCCGGCGCCGCGCGGCGGTGCCGCGCCACCGCCGACCAGATCGGCCAGTCGCGCCGCGAGCGCCGGCACAACATGCAGGGCGCGTTTGTCGTCGAGCGGCCGCTGGCCGGCCTGCACGTGGCCCTGCTGGACGACGTGATGACCACCGGCGCCACCCTGGGCGAGCTGGCCCGCGCCTGCCGCGCCGCGGGCGCGGCGCGGGTCGAGGCCTGGGTGGCGGCACGGGTGGTGTAGCTACACGTCCCGCCGCAGGTTGCGGTCCAAGTCGATCGCCTCGTCCACCACCGCGCCGTCGAACAGGGACATGGCGGTGTGGCCCAGCACCGAGGTGCGGAACAGCTCCGCCGGCACGCCGGCGGCGTCGAGCGCGGCCTTCAGCACCTCGGCCTGCTCGATCGGCACGGTCGAGTCCCAGGTGCCGTGATAGAGGAAGAACGGCGCGTCGCCGGGCGAGACGTGCGCGAGCGGCGAGGCCTGCGCGTACAGTTCCGGCCGCTCGGCCGGGCCGCCGCCGAGCAGCCGCGCCACGTTTTCATTTTCGACCAGCTTCGTCAGGTCGGCCGGCGTGCCGCCCGCCACCACCGCCTGCACGCGGGTCTCGGACCCGCCGTGCGGCGCATCCAGCGGATCGCCCTCGCCGACCGTGCCGATCAGCGCCGCGAGGTGCGCGCCGGAGGAATAGCCGAACACCGCGACCCGCGCCGGATCGATCTGGTACGTGTCGGCCTTGGAGCGCACCCAGCGCAGCGCCTGCTGCACGTCGTGCAGCGGGGCCGGGAAGCGGTGCCGCGGCGCGAGGCGGTAGTCGACCGTCACCGCCGCGTAGCCGCGGCCGGCCAGGTCCTCGGCGATGTCGTCCATGTCCGCGCGGTCGCCGTCGTCCCAGCCGCCGCCGTGCAGCAGGACGACGACGGGATACGGGCCGATGCCGCGCGGGATGTAGACGTCGGCGCGCAGCTTCTCCGGCCAGCCGGCCGGCGTGTAGACCACGTTGCGCTGCACGCCGATCTTGAACGGCGCGGTGTCGAGCTTGCGCTTGACCGCCGGCGCGCCCTCGTGCGCGGCGCAGGCGGCGAGCGCGGATGCGACGGCGAGCGTCGGCAGGAGGCGTGCGAGTCCTTTCATGGTGGCGAGGCTCAGGGTTGGAACGCAAAATCCAGGGCCAGCCCGGCGAAGATCGCGCCGCCGAAGCTGTTGTTGTTCAAGAACGCGCGCAGGCAGCGCGCCGGTTCACGCTTGGACACCAGGCGCTGCTGATAGATCGCGAGCATGCCGGCGGCGGCCAGGCCGGCGAAGTAGTACGGCCCGCGCGCCCAGCCGACCCCGGCCAGCAGCGCCAGCGTCGCGGCCTGGAGCAGGCCGGTGATGGTGCGGTCGTGGCGACCGAACAGGATGGCGCTGGAGCGCACGCCGATCTTGAGGTCGTCCGCGCGGTCGGCCATGGCGTAGAAGGTATCGTAAGCGATCACCCAGCAGATGTTGGCGGCCATCAGCAGGCCGGCCTCGCGCCACGGCACCGCGTGCTGCACGGCGGCGTAGGCCATCGGGATGCCCCAGGAAAAGGCGATGCCCAGGTGCGCCTGCGGCAGCGAGTGCCAGCGCTTGGCGAAGGGGTAGCTCGCCGCCAGCAGCGCCGCCGGCACCGCCAGCGCCAGCGCCAGCGTGTTCCTGAGCGAGGTCAGCAGGCCGAAGGCGATCAGCGATACCGCCACGAACAGGCGCACCGCCTCCTCCGGCGTCACGCGGCCGGTGGCGATGGGCCGGTCCTTGGTGCGCGCGACCTGCGGGTCGAACGCGCGGTCGGCAAAGTCGTTGATCGCGCAGCCGGCCGAGCGCATCAGCACGGTGCCGAGCACGAACACCGCGAGCACATGCCAGGACGGCGGCCCTTCCGCCGCGAACCACAGCGCCCACAGCGTCGGCCACAGCAGCAGGAAGATGCCGATGGGCTTGTGCAGCCGCATGAGCTGGAGGTAGGCGAGGAATTTTTCGGGCAGCGGGTTCATCCGCATCTCGGGTGCGCGTGGGCTTGTTCGTGTTACGCCGGCGCGGACGCGGCAGGTTTCGCCGCCCGGCGGCGGCCGCTATCCTAGTCGGGCTTCCACGGCGCGGCCACTCCGCCCGCCCTGCTTCCCGCACTTCATGTCTCCGACCCCGTTTGAAATGCTCGGCGGCGAGCCGGGCCTCCGCGCCCTGGTCGATCGCTTCTACGACCGCATGGACGCCGACCCCGCCTACGCCGGCATCCGCGCGCTGCACCCGCCGGACCTCGCCGGCTCGCGCGACAAGCTGTTCTGGTTCCTGAGCGGCTGGACCGGCGGCCCGGACCATTTCGTACAGCGCTTCGGCCATCCGCGCCTGCGCGCGCGGCACCTGCCGTTCTCCATCGGCGTGGCCGAGCGCGACCAGTGGCTGGCCTGCATGCGACAGGCGCTGGACGCTGCGGCCGTCGCGCCCGATCTGCGGCAGCGGCTGATGGGGGCGTTTTCCCAGACGGCGGATTGGATGCGCAACCGCGCCGAGGCTTGAACCGCGGGCTGCGTGCGCTGCGGTGAATCAAACCCCGCTAAACCTGCCCGTATTTCTCCACGTCCCCCACCCAGCGCCGGATCAACGCGGCGGCCAGCGGTGGATGTTGCTGCAGCCAATCGTCGGCCAGCGCCTGCAAGGGCGGGATCAGCGCGGAGTCGCGCACCGGGTCGGCCATCTTCAGGCCGATCAGGCCGGTCTGGCGGCGGCCGAGGATCTCGCCGGGGCCGCGCAGCTCCAGGTCGCATTGCGCGATCTTGAAGCCGTCCTGCGTGGTGCGCATCACTTCCAGGCGGTGCCGGGCGGCGTCGGACAGCGGCGGCTGGTACATCAGCACGCACTGCGACTCGACCGCGCCGCGACCGACGCGGCCGCGCAATTGATGCAACTGCGCCAGGCCCAGTCGCTCGGCGTTGTCGACGATCATGATGCTGGCGTTGGGCACGTCTACCCCGACTTCGATCACGGTCGTGGCGACCAGAAGCTGCGTCTGGCCGTTCTTGAACGCCTGCATCTGCGCGTCCTTCTCCACCGGCGTCAGGCGGCCGTGTACCAGGCCGACGTTGAGCTGCGGCAGCTCGGCGCGCAACTGGCGCGCGGTTTCCTCCGCCGCCTGCGCTTCGAGCTGGTCGGATTCCTCGATCAGCGTGCACACCCAGTACGCCTGCCGGCCCTGCGCGCAGGCGGCGCCGATGCGCGCGAGCACCTCGGGCCGGCGCTCGTTGCTCACGGCGACGGTCGTGACCGGCTTGCGCCCCGGCGGCAGCTCGTCGATCACCGACACGTCGAGGTCGGCGTAGATCGTCTGGGCCAGCGTGCGCGGGATCGGCGTCGCGGTCATCACGAGCTGGTGCGGGCTGCTGCCGTCCGGGCCCTTGTCGCGCAGCGCCAGGCGCTGCTGCACGCCGAAGCGGTGCTGCTCGTCTATCACGACTAGCGCGAGCCGGGCGAAGCGCACGCTTTCCTGGAACACGGCGTGCGTGCCGATCACGACCTGCGCGCGCCCGTCCGCGATGGCCTTGTGCGCCAGCTCGCGCTGCGCCTTCTTCTGCGAGCCGGTCAGCAGGCAGGTGGCGATGCCCAGCGGCTCCAGCCAGCGCGTGAGGTTGAGCGCGTGCTGCTCGGCGAGCAGCTCGGTGGGCGCCATCAGCGCGCTTTGCTGGCCCGCGCGCGCGGCGGCGAGCATGGCGGCGGCAGCCACCACGGTCTTGCCGGAGCCGACGTCGCCCTGCACCAGGCGCAGCATCGGCGTCGCGCCGTCCAGGTCGCGCGCGACTTCGGCCAGCACGCGCTGCTGCGCGCCGGTGTAGCGGAACGGCAGCGCGCCTTCCAGCTCCTTGGCCGCAGCAGCCGCGCCGCGCAGCGCCGGCGCCGGCCGCGTGCGCACCTGGCGGCGCAGCACGCGCATGCACAGCTGGTGCGCGAGCAACTCCTCGCGGATCAGGCGCTGCTGCGCCGGATGCGTGCCGGCGAGCAGGCGCGCGGCGTCGGCGTCGCCCTGCGGCTGGTGGATCAGGCGCAGCGCCGCCAGCGTCTCCGGTCCCGGCAGGCCGGGCAGCGCGGCGCCGAACGCCGGGTCGCCGGCGGCGAGGTCCAGCGCCTGCTGAATCAACCCGCGCAGGCGCGTCTGGGTGACACCGGCGGCGGCGGGATACACCGGCGTCAGCGCGGCCTCCGGCACCAGTTCGGCGGGATCGGCGGCCAGCCGGTATTCCGGATGGATCATCTCCAGGCCGCTGGCGCCCTGGCGCACCGGCCCGTAGGCGCGCACCCAGGCGCCGGGCGCGAAGGCCTTGGCCTGCGCCTCGTTGAAATAGAAGAAGCGCAGCAGCAGCCAGTGATTGCCGCCGGCGCCGGGGCCTGTCCCGGACCCCGATCCGGGATCGCGCAGCGCCACGCGCAGGTTGCGCCGCGGCGTGTAGCGCACCTCGGTGTGCTCGACGCGCGCGCGGATCAGCGCCTCGCCGTCGTCGGCGAGCGCGGCGAGCGGCGTGAAGCGGCGGCGGTCCTCGTAGCGCAGCGGCAGGTGGAACAGCAGGTCCTGCACCTGCATCAGGCCCAGCGCGCGCACGCGCGCGGCCAGCGCCGGGCCGGCACCGCGCAGGTACTGGACCGAGGACTGGAGGGAAAGCGGCGGCCGGGCGAGCCGCCGCGCGGCGGGCTTAGGGTCTGTAATCATCCATTTGGTCGCTGCGTTGCTGCCCCACAACGCGCCAGGCTAGGCGCGAGGGACGCCGCATAGACTCTATGCAAGGACCGAGCAACGACGCGTGGCGCGTTGTGGGGCGCAACCCGGAGGGACGGCACTGGGAAAGCCCAGGGCGTCGTCACTCGTCGCTCATGTGCGTTCAGCACACCGCGCTCCTCGTTTCTCGCCCTGGGCTTTCGCAGTGCCGTCGCAGCGATCAAATGGATGATTACAGACCCTAGTCAAGCACGAGGATCGCGTCGGCTTCGATGCGCGCGCCTCGCGGCAGCGCGGCCACGCCCACCGCGGCGCGCGCCGGGTACGGCTTGTCGAAGTACTGCGCCATGATCTCGTTCACCTTGGGGAAATGCGTCAGGTCCGTGAGATAGACGTTCAGCTTCACCAGATTGTTCAAGCTGCCGCCGGCCTCGCGCGCGACCGCGGCGAGATTCTTGAACACCTGGTGGATCTCCGACTCGATGGTGTCGGCGACCATCTGCATGGTCGCGGGGTCCAGCGGAATCTGGCCGGACAGGTAGACGGTGTTGCCGCACTTGACCGCCTGCGAGTAGGTGCCGATGGCCTGCGGAGCCTTGTCGGTGACGATGATCTGGCGAAGCATGGATTTCCCCTTTCGATGGGCGGACCTCGGCATTTGGCGCCGGCCGGTCCTGCGAAAGCGGGGAATTTACCCTAAGAGACTGTTATGCAGTTGGAGGTCGCTGCGCCGGGTCTGCGGGGCGGCACGCGTCAAGGTGGTTGTCCCCTCCATAATACGTGGCGAATCGGATATTCAGGTTCGAGTTCGCCATCGCTCAGACCGCGCGGCGACGGTATCGTCGCTCGGGATTGAGGGCAACCGTCCCGATGGGCGTCCAGTTGCGCGTGTCGCCGCTCCAGCGAGGCGAGTTTTGGCTCAGGTTCATTTCCTTCGTGGCCGGATATAGAGCCACCATGCGACCTCCATCAACCGGATAAATGATTTCAAATACAGCAGGAACGCCAAACCAAAAGGGATAAAAAATGACACCCAACATGGTGCTGGAAAAACACGACCTCGAAGATGATATCCATATAGGACCGTCGCCGAGATCAATATACAGCCAGCAATCATTTCGACAAAAAGACGTATCAGCGCCCGGAGTTCCTTTTTGCGAGCTTGCCGCGATGCCTGTTCTGCTTCGGTCATTTGTTGGGTCGGTCTGCTGGCTGTGGCGGCGGTTTAACAAGAGATCGAACTTGCTGTCCTGGGATCGAGAGGTTTACCCCAGTTGGAGGCAGGTACGCCGTATATGTTTGCCAACCTGACTGGTATTCATATTGGCCGGTGGCAGGGTTATATACATATTCAGTTTCATACGACATCCACTCGTGTACTGGGACTCGGCCGGCGCTGCGGCACCAGCTGTCCGACTCTGGGTGCGCCAAATAAATTCGTGGTACGGATACTTCCCAATCCATTGCGCCAAAGGGAGCACCAGCTCCCCAAAATGGATTTTTGTTGTACGCCCGCGCAACTCGTAACTCAAGACTGCCGTTGCCGGGAATAAGTAGGTCTGTTATTTCGTGTTGCACCTTGCCCGTATAGAAATCGATCGATTCTCCATCGGATCGTTGCCCAGAATTTGCCGGTTCAAGGGTGATACCCATCTGGGGCGGCGGGTCACCTTCATCCGCAACGGCGAACTCAGAGTTGGCCAATGTTAGAACTGCGCTAACGGCCGCACACGCAATCCACCGGAAGGCACAGAGCTTCATATTATTGTGCGGCACCGCATGTGATTTGCGGAGTATTTTCCCCATTGCGAGCCCCCCTTGATTCTCTTGTTTTTTGGGACTCTTGGTTTAGCTTGTAGTCCCTAACTTTAAGCATTCTGTGAGGGAGGGCACAGCAATGCAAGTTCTCTCTCGATGCAGCCTTGGCGGGAACGCTCGTTACCTTTCTTATACGCGCGTGACCTTCGCCACTGTCGGCAGGCGGCGGATGCGGCGCATGATGCGCGCCAGGTGCGTGCGGTTCCTGACCGTGACGACGAAGCGCATGTCGCTGGTCTGGGTGTCCACGCGCTCCGCCATCTGCACGTTCTCGATGCTGGACTCGGCCGCCGCGATCTCGCCGGCGATGCTGGCGAGCACGCCGCGCCGGTTCTCGCCCTTGACGCGCAGCTCGGCGACGAAGTCGCCCTGCACGTTTTCGGCCCAGACCAGCGAGATCCACTCGTCCGCCGCGGTCTTGCGCGGCTGCGCGTGCTTGCAGTCGACGCGGTGGATGACGATGCCGCGGCCGACGCTGACGTGACCGCGGATGTCGTCGCCGGGGATCGGGCGGCAGCACTTGGCGTAGTCCACGACCAGGCCTTCGGTGCCCTCCACCGCCAGCGGCACGGTCTCGCCGGCCAGGCGCTGCGAGTCGGTGGGCAGGAAGTGGCGCGCCACCAGCGGCGCCAGGCGCTGGCCCAGGCCGATCGAGGCGTACAGCGCCTCCATGTCCTTGAGGCCGAAGCTGGCGAGCACCGCCTGGCCGGTGGCGTCCTTGAGCGCCGCCAGAGGCACTTTCAGCTCGCGCAGCGACTTTTCCAGCAGGCGGCGGCCCAGGCGGATCGCCTCGTCCGCGCGCTGGTTCTTGAGGAAGTTGCGGATGCAGTGGCGCGCCTTGGCGGTCTTGACGAAGTTGAGCCAGGCCGCGTTCGGGCGCGCGTGGCTGGCGGTGATGATCTCCACCGTCTGGCCGTTGCCCAGGATCGCGTTGAGCGGCTCCAGGTGCTGGTCCACCCGCGCCGCCACGCAGCGGTCGCCCAGCTCGGTGTGCACGGCGTAAGCGAAGTCCACCGGCGAGGAACCGCGCGGCAGGCGCCGGATCTCGCCCTTGGGCGTGAACACATAGACCTCGTCCGGGAACAGGTCCACCTTGACGTTCTCGACGAAGTCCAGCACGCCGGCGCCGCCCTGCATCTCGAACAGCTGCTTGAGCCAATCGCGCGCGCGCACCTGCGGCGCGCTGCTGCCGGCCTTGCCGCCCAGCTTGTACTGCCAGTGCGCGGCGACGCCGGACTCGGCGATGTGGTGCATCTCGCGCGTGCGGATCTGCACCTCGATCTTGCGCCCCTGCGGACCGGCGCAGGTCGTGTGCAGCGACTGGTAGCCGTTGGACTTCGAGTTGGCGATATAGTCGTTGAACATCTCCGACACCGGCCGGTAGACGTGGTGCACCACGCCCAGCGCGCGGTAGCAGTCGTCGACCTTCGACACGACGATGCGGAAACCCAGCAGGTCCATCACGTCCAGGAACTTGAGCTTCCGCCGGCGCATCTTCTGATAGATGCTGTAGAGGTTCTTCTGGCGCCCGATCACGGTCGCGCCGATGCCCTCGTCGCGCAGCGCGCGCGACAGCTTCTGCTCCACGTCGTGGATGATGCTCTTGGCGTCGCCGATCTGGTCCTTGACCGCGCGCGCGAACACCTCGTAGCGCCGCGGGTACAGGTTGCGGAACGCCAGGTCCTCCAGCTCGACGCGGATGAAGTGGATGCCCAGGCGCTGCGCGATCGGCGCATAGATGTCCAGCGTCTCGTTCGCCGTGCGCCGGCGCTTGGACATCTCCATGTGCTCCAGCGTGCGCATGTTGTGCAGGCGGTCGGCGAGCTTGACCAGGATCACGCGCAGGTCCTGCGTCATCGCCAGCAACAGCTTGCGGAAGCTCTCGGCCTGCAGCTCGGCGCGCGACATGCCCTCCACGCGCTGGAACTTGCTGACCCCGTCCACCAGATCGGCGACGTCGCCGCCGAACTCCTTGCCGACCTCCTCCTTGGTGACGCCGGTGTCCTCGATGACGTCGTGCAGGATCGCCGCGATCAGCGTGGTGTGGTCCAGCCGCATCTCCGCCAGGATCTTGGCCACCGCCATCGGGTGGTAGATGTACGGCTCGCCCGAGGTGCGGTGCTGGCCCTCGTGCAGGCGCTTGCCGTACTCGTACGCGCGCCGCACCTCGCCGATCTGGTCCGCCGGCAGGTACTGCTCCATCAAGCGCTCGAGCGCGTCGATGCCGAACTCGCGCTGGACGCGCTGCGTGCGGATCACGGCACCGATGCGTTGGATGACCGGCAATTCCATGGCCGGATCAGTATAGGCCGAGGCGCCGGAATGCCGCAGCGGCGCGCGCGGACGCGCAAACGACGGCGCCCCCGATGTCGGGGGCGCCGTCGAATCGCGTGATGTGACTGGAGCGTCGCGCTTCAGAGGTCGAAGCTCGGGTCCAGCGCCTCCAGTTCCACCTTCGGCGCCTGCACCGCCGGCAGGTCGGCCTCTTCCAGCACGCTGCGGTCGACGTAGCCGTCGGCGATCTCGCGCAGGGCGACGACCGTCGACTTGTGGTTGCCCCAGGGCAGCTTGGGCTCGGCGCCGCGCGCGAGCTGGCGCGCGCGCTTGGCGGACACCAGCGTCAGCTCGAACTGGTTGGGAATCTTCTGCAGGCAGTCTTCGACGGTAACTCGGGCCATGGCGCTTCGTACTACTCGGGTGAGGCGAAAGGGCGCGAATTTTACAGGAGCGGCGGCCGCGGCGCCAACAGGCTATCGATCAAGGACTTATGCGCGGCCTGCTGCACCGAAAGGCGCAACCGGCGGGCCAGGAACGGCGCCTCCAGCTCGGCCAGGGCGCGCTCGAAGTCCCGGTTGACCAGCAGGTAGTCGTACTCGGCGTAGTGCGACATTTCCTCGCGCGCCTGCGCCATGCGCCGCGCAATCGCCTCGTCGCCGTCCTGGCCGCGGCCGCGCAGGCGGCGCTCCAGCTCCTCCAGCGAGGGCGGCAGGATGAAGATGCCCAGCGTGTCCGGCGCGAGGCTGCGCACCTGCCGGCCGCCCTGCCAGTCGATGTCCAGGATCACGTCGTGGCCGGCGGCGAGCAGCTCGTCGGTCTTGCGACGGCCGGTGCCGTAGCGCCGGCCGAACACGTGCGCGTGCTCCAGGAATTCGCCCTTGTGCACCATCTGCTCGAACTGCACCTCGTCCACGAAGTGGTAGTGCACGCCGTCGTGCTCGCCCGGCCGCGGCGGCCGCGTGGTGTACGAAACCGAGATCGCGGCGGGAATGCCGCGCTCCGCCAAGCGCGGCACCAGCGCGCGCGTGAGCGAGGTCTTGCCGCCGCCGGAAGGGGCGGAGACGACGAACAGACCGCCGCGGACGGGACTGCCAGCCATTGTCATGGACCTGCCTGGACGGCGCGGCTGCGTGCGCGCGCCAAATAAACGGTACGGCCTTCACTATAAGGTCATTCGCAGCACCGATGAAGCGCGCGCCGGACTCCCGGTCCGCGCCGCGCACCCTTTATGCCGGCGCGGGAACCGCCGGGAAGCGGACGGTGACGGTCAGGCCGCGCCCGTCCGCGCCGGCGTCGAAGCGGAGGTCGGCGCCGTGCAGCTCGGCGACGCGGTGCACGATGGACAGGCCCAGGCCGCTGCCGGGTGCGGCGCTGCCGGGCAGGCGATGGAAGCGCCGCCCCAGCTCGCTACGGCGTTCGGCCGGCACGCCCGGCCCGCGGTCCGAGACCGAGATGGCGCGCTCGCCGCAAGCGATTCGCACCGGCGTGCCGCCGCCGTGGCGCACGGCGTTGTCGAGCAGGTTGCGCAGCAGGATCGACAGCAGCGCCGCGTCGCCGCGCACGCGCGCCGCCGCGCCCTCCTCCACCTCGATTTCGACGCCCTGCGCCAGCGCCGCCGGGGCGACCTCCGCGGCAACCGTCCGCGCCAGCGCGCGCAGGTCGCAGACCTCGGCGTCCCGGCGCAGGCGCACCGGGTCCAGGCGCGCGAGCGTGAGCAGCTGGTCGACCAGGCGCGCCGCGCGGTCGCAGCCGGCGACCACGCCGTCCAGCGCGTGGCGGCGCTCCGCGTCCCGCGTCGCGCCCTGCGCCACCTGCGCCTGCGCGCGCACCGCGGCGATCGGGGTGCGCAGCTCGTGCGCCGCATCGGCGGTGAAGCGGCGCTCGTTCTCGATCGAGCCCTCGACGCGCAGGAACAGCCGATTGAGCGCGTCCACCAGCGGCCGCAGCTCGGCCGGCAGGTCGGCCGGCGCCAGCGGCGCGAGCTTGCCGGGGTCGCGCCGCGTCAGCTCGCGGCCCAGGACGTCCAGGGGACGCAGCCCGCGCTTCACCGCCAGACCGATCAGCACGGCCAGCGCCGGCAACGAGACCAGCAACGGCAGCAGCGCGTTGCGCGCGACGCTGGCGGCGATGCGGTCGCGCGCGGCGTATTCCTCGCCCACCTGGATCAGCACCTCGCGCTCGCGGTCCCAGCCGCCGAACACGCGCCAGCGGCGACCGCCGATCCGGGCGTCGCTGAAGCCTTCGTCCCGCGGCGACAGTCGGGATTCCGGAGCGTTTGCGGAATGCAGCAGCAGGTGGCCGTCCCGCCACACCTGGAACGCGACCTTGTGCCCGTAGCGGTGCAGCTCCGGCGTGTGCTCCAGCTCGATCTCCTCCAGCTCGTGGCGGCCTTGCGCGATCAGCAGGCTCGCCGTCTGCGCCAGGTGCGCGTCGAGCAGCGCGCCGACATGCCGGCGCGCGTCGCGGTAGATCATGGCCGCGGTCGCCAGCCCGATCGCCGCGGTGGCGGCGAGCAGGGCCAGCAGCAGGCGGCGGCGGATGGACACGGCTCAGGCGTCCGGCTCGCGCGGGATCAGATAGCCGACGCCGCGCACGGTGCGGATCAGCTCCGGCGCCAGCCGCCGCCGCAGATGGTGGATGTGCACCTCCACCGCGTTGCTCCCGAGCTCGCGGCCCCAGGGATACAGCCGCCGCTCGAGCTGCTCGCGCGACAGCACGCGGCCGGCGTTGAGCATCAGCTCGTGCAGCAGGTCGAACTCGCGCGCGTGCAGGTCCACCGGCGCGCCGCGGAAGACGACGGTGCGCGCGGCCGGATCCAGCTCGATCTCGCCGACGCGCAGGATCGGGCCGGCGGCGCCCGCGGCGCGGCGCACCAGCGCGCGCAGGCGCGCCGCCAGCTCCTTGAGGTCCACCGGCTTGACGACGTAGTCGTCGGCGCCGGCGTCCAGGCCCTTGACGCGATCCTCCACCGCGTCGCGCGCGGTGAGGATCAGGACCGGTACGCGGCGACCGGCACCGCGCAGGCGCCGCAGCACTTCAAACCCGGACAGGCCGGGCAGGCCGAGGTCGAGCACGACGGCGGCGAACGGCTCGCTGCGCGCCGCCAGCTCGGCGGCCGCGCCGTCGCGCACCCAGTCCGCGTCGAATCCGGCCTGCCCCAGGCCGGCGCGCAGGGCGTCGCCCAGCAGGGGGTCATCTTCCACCAGCAGGACGCGCATCCGGTCGAGTCAGTCGGTATCCCATTTCTGCGCATGCTGCCCGTGGGACGCCGTGCGCTCAAGCCGGACGGCGGCGCCGTCGAGGCCGGGCGCCGGGATCGCGCCGGTCCAGAACGCGACCGCCGCGGCGAGCAGCAGAGCCGCCGCCCACCAAGCGGGACGGCGGATCGCCTGCTCCGGCGCGCCGCTCTTGTAGCCCGTCACCATGGCGCGCGCCAGGTTCTCGCGATGCAACAGGCTGCCGACGACCACGCCGGTCACGTGCACGGCGACGACCGCCAGCATGGTGTTGGCGAAGGCCTCGTGAACCTCCTCCAGCCATTCGCCGCCCCAGTCGCCGAACACGGCATAGCCGCTGGACGCGGTGAGCAGGCCCAGCAGGATCAGGGCATAGATCGCCCAGCTCCCGGCCGGGTTGTGGCCGACGTGGTGCTCCGGCCGCCCGGACAACAGCGAGCGCAGGTACGCCCCCACGCGCGCCGGGCCGTAGCGGAACGAGGCGAAGCGCGCATAGCGGCTGCCGACGAATCCCCACAGCAGGCGGAACGCCAGCAGCGCCAGGGCGGTGTAGCCGCACAGCACGTGGATGTCGCGGTAGCGCTCGGACTCCGCGGTGAGGAAGGCGCCGGCGAACGACGCGACCAGCAGCCAGTGGAACACCCGCGTCGGCGCGTCCCAGACCAGAATTTTCTGCTCTTGCATGACGACCTCCTACTTCGGGACGACCAGCTCGCCTTCGCCGTAGCGCCCCTGCTCGGCGCCGGTGTGGCAGGCGCCGCAATTGGCGCGGCTCTTCACCGCGGGCCGGTTCCACACGCGCGGCGCGATTTCGTCGTGCTCGCGCGCGAACCAGCGCTGCCCGGTGATGCGCAGCATCGGCTGCGGCGCGGGCGTGCGCGGCTCGCGTCCCGCGTTGCGGCGCAGGAAGTCGGCGATCTCGCGCGCGGCGGCATGCTCCAGCGTGGCATCGGTGCCGAAATGGTCTTGCAGCCCCGCCAGCACCGCGTCCCAGGACGACGCCGGCAGCAGAGCCGGCGGATACGGCACGTGACAGGAGCCGCATTCGGACCGGTAGGCCGGGTTGTCCACCGGGTAGCGATGGCCGTCGGCCGCGGCCGGCAGGCTGACCAGGCCGGACAAGGCGAACAGCGCGAGCGCGCGGGCCGGGCTCATTGCAGGCTCCGCAGGTAAGCGAGCACGTCGCCCTTTTCGGCCGGCGTGCATTCGCGGCTCAGGACATCCTTGCAGTTGCGCCGGAACCACTTTTCCACCTTGGCCGGCGACGTGAAACGCCCGGCGTTGGCGGCCGGCGCCAGCGGCGCGATGGTCTTGCCGGTGGTCGCGTGGCGGCCGGTCTGCAACGGATTGGCGGTGTGGCAGGACGAGCAGCTCCACTCGCCGCCGTGCGGGTCCTTGAAGAATCGCTCGCCGCGCGCGGCCGAGGCGTCGCCCTGGCCAGGATCGAGCTTGCGCGCCTCGGCGTCGAACCGCCGGGCGAAGTCGGCCGGCGTGTCCGCCGCCGCGCGGCCGGCAGCCAGCAGCAGCAGCATGGCCGCCAGCACGCCGGCGCGGGACTTGTTCGGGGACAGCGGCATCTCCTGTCGTGGACGCATGGCCGCACGATAGGAGCGCCGTCTTAAGCGGCCCTTAAATGGGCGCGCGAATCACTCGATGTTCTGCACCTGTTCCCGCATCTGCTCGATGATGACCTTCATCTCCACCGCGCAGCGCGTCATCTCGGCGTCCTGGGACTTCGACGATAGCGTATTGGCCTCGCGGTTGAATTCCTGCATCAGGAAGTCGAGGCGGCGGCCGACCGCGTCCTCGCGCTTGAGCACGTCCTGCACTTCCTGGATGTGCGAGAGCAGGCGCGACATCTCCTCCTCCACGTCCAGGCGCTGCGCGGCGAGCGCCAGTTCCTGCTCCAGGCGCGCGTTGTCGACCTCCACGCCGATCTCGCGGCAGCGCGTGCGCACGCGCTCCAGCCATTGCGTGCGGACCTCCGGCAGGCGCACGCGCACGCGCGCGACCAGGTCCGCGATCGCGTCGCAGCGCTCGCGCAAGAACTGACCCATGCGCTCGCCTTCGCGGCCGCGCGTCTGGTTGAAGTCGACCACGGCCTTCTCGAACAGCTTGAGCGCGATCGCGTGCAGCGGCGCGAAGTCCGCGGCCTCCTGCTTGACGATGCCGGGCCAGGCGAGCACGCGCATCGGCTCCGGCGCGGTCGTGCCGCCGAGGTCGTGCGAGACGACGTCGAGCGCCTCGCGCAGGTTGCGCAGGCGCTCGGCGTCCAGCTCGATCGGCGGCGCCACCGCGCCCTCGCGCGACAGGCGCAGGCCGGCCTCGACCTTGCCGCGCGCGATGCGCGCGGCGCCGGTCTGGCGCAGCTCGCTTTCCAGCGCGCGGAACTCCTCCGGCATCTTGATCTGCAAGTCGAGGTAGCGGTGGTTGACCGAGCGCAGCTCCCAGGACAACCGGCCCCAGGGGCCCTGCGTCTCGACGCGGGCGTAACCCGTCATGCTGCGAATCATCGGAATTCCCTCGTGGAACGGCGCGGATTGTAGACTGCAAAAACAAAGCGGGCGGCACGTGGCCGCCCGCTGTAGTGAACCGCCTACTTCTTTTTCTTCGCGGCCTTCTTCTTGACCGCTTTCTTCGCCGGAGCCTTCTTCTTTGCCGCCGCCTTCTTCTTTGCTGCCATCACATTCTCCCCAGTCGGATGGAAAATCTGCTCGCGCTGGATTGCGCAGTGAAACGTAACGACGCCTCACGTGTGCGAATTTGAAGCATTGATGACGAAATATCAACTGGTCCGCGCATGCCGAACCCATTGTCGCAGCCGCGTTTGCGAACCGCCGGCCGCCTGGCTTTCCTGATTTTTGCTGCGGCGTTCGCGGCCGCTTCCGCACGCGCGGCGCCATCGCTCGCATTTCGGGTTGTCGCCGAACGCGCGCACGACAGCGAGTCGTTTACCCAGGGACTGGCGGTGCACGGCGACACGCTGATCGAGAGCGCGGGCGGCTATGGGCGCTCGCGCGTGACGCTGCGGCGGCTCGCCGACGGCGCCCTGCTGCGCGAGCACGCCCTGCCGGCCGACGTGTTCGCCGAGGGGCTCGCGGTGGCGGGCGAGCGCGTCGTGCAGCTCACCTGGCAGTCGCAGTTCGGATTCCTGTACGGCCCGGACCTGCGGCTGCTGGGCCGCTGGAGCTACCGCGGCGAGGGCTGGGGCCTGGCGTTCGACGGCCGGCGCCTGATCCGCAGCGACGGCAGCGACCGCCTGCGCTTCCACGACCCGCACCACCTGGCCGAGACCGGCGGCGTGGCGGTGCGCGACGGCACGCGCGCGGTGACGCGCCTGAACGAACTCGAGTACGCGGACGGCTGGCTTTACGCCAACGTCTGGCTTACGGACCGCATCGCGGTGATCCAGCCGGACAGCGGCGCCGTGCGCGCGTGGCTGGACCTGTCGGACCTGAAGCGGCGCTTCGCCAAGCCGCCGCGCTGGAACGCGGCGGAGCACGTGCTCAACGGCATCGCCTACGACCCGCGCACGCGGCGCTTCCTCGTCACCGGCAAGTGCTGGCCGGTGATGTTCGAGCTTGAGATCGAGCCGGTGACGCTTACGCCCGCGCCGCCGCGCCCCAGTAGTTGAAGGTCAGCGGGCGCGGGCCGGGCAGGTACATCGTCTCCATCCGCTCGATGCGCAGCCCGCCCGCGCGCAGCAGCGCCGGGATGTCGCGGTTGAGGTGGCAGCCGCCGGCGAGCGGCTTCCAGATCGGCGTGAGCCGGTCCTGCCAGCGGCGCACGGAGGCGTCCGGCGCCGCGCCGTGCTCGCAGAACAGCAGGCGGCCGTCGGGCTTCAACACCCGGCGCATCTCGCGCACCGCCTTGACCGGGTCCGGGATGCTGCACAGCGTGAAGGTCATCACCAGCGTGTCGAAGCTGGCGTCCGCCTCCGAAATCTCCTCCGCCGACAGCGTCAGCAGGCGCACGTTGAGGCCGGCCTTGCGCATGCGCTTTTGCGCCAGGCGGTGCATCTGCGCGGCGGGGTCCAGGCCGCTCAGCGATTCCAGCTTGCGCGCGTCGTAGAACGGCAGGTTGCGGCCGGTGCCGATGCCGATCTCCAGCACCTTGCCGCGCGCCTGCGGCACCACCTTGGCGCGCTGCCGCTGCACCGGCTCGATGCCGCAGGCAAGGTCGATCAGGTACGGCAGGAGGTAGCGGTCGTAGAGATTCATGGCGCATTCTTGCAGGCAAGGCATTCCGCACATCATCGCGCAGGTCGCCGTGATCCCGCTGAAAGACGACAACCCGACGCACAGCTTTCCGTTGGTCGGCTACGCGCTGCTGGGCACCTGCATCGGCGTGTTCGCCTGGCAGCTCACGCTCGGGCCGCGCGGCGCCGCGGCGGCGATCTACGCGCTGGGCCTGGTCCCGGACGTGCTGCTGGGCGACGCGCGCCTGCCGGCCGGCGACGCCTGGGTGCCGGCCTGGATGACGGTGTTCACCTCCATGTTCCTGCACGGCGGCGTCGCGCACCTGGCCGGCAACATGCTGTACCTGTGGATCTTCGCCGACAACGTCGAGGACCGCATGGGCCACGGGCGGTTCGTCGCGTTCTACCTCCTGAGCGGTATCGCGGCCGCGATGGCGCAGGCGCTGCCCGACCCGGAGTCGCACATCCCGATGGTCGGCGCCAGCGGCGCCATCTCCGGCGTGCTCGGCGCGTACCTGCTGATGTTCCCGCGCGCGAACGTGATCGTGCTGCTGCCACTGGGCCCGTTCGCGCACTTCACGCGGCTGCCGGCGCTGCTGGTGCTCGGCCTGTGGTTCGCCATGCAGCTTCTGTCGGAGATGGCGGCGCCGGCCGGCGCCGGCGTGGCGTTCCGCGCCCACATCGGCGGCTTCGTCGCCGGGTTGCTGCTGGCGCCCCTGTTCGTGCGCCGGCGCGTCTGGTAACGACCGTTACTTTTCGGACGCTGGCGACGCAGGCTTTCGAAGTGTAGATTGGCCGTCGACCAGAATACGCGGGTCGCGACGCAGGCACGGAGATCAGTAATGCAACTTACCCACGAGCACAAAGAGCTGTACCGCACCGTCAAGAAGTTCGTCGAGGACGAGCTGAACCCGCACATCCCGGAGTGGGAGGAGGCCGGCATCTGGCCGGCGCGCGAGGTGCTCAAGAAGATGGGCGACCTGGGCCTGCTCGGCATCACCAAGCCCGCCGAGTACGGCGGCATGGGCCTGGACTACTCGTACGAGGTGGTGTTCGCGCAGGCGCTGGGCAACTGCCACTGCGGCTCGCTGCCGATGGCGATCGGCGTCGTCACCGACATGGCGACGCCGGCGCTGACGCGCTTCGGCTCGCACGAGCTGAAGAAGGAGTTCCTGGAGCCGACGATCAAGGGCGAGCGCTGCTGCTCGGTGGCGGTGTCGGAGGCCGGCGCCGGCTCGGACGTGGCCAGCATCAAGACCACCGCGCGCAGGGACGGCGGCGACTACGTCATCAACGGCTCCAAGATGTGGATCACCAACGGCACGCAGTCCGATTGGGCCTGCATGCTGGTGAACACCGGCGACGGCAAGGTGCACCAGAACAAGTCGCTGCTGATCGTGCCGCTCGACGCCAAGGGCGTGGACCGCCGGACCAAGCTCGACAAGCTGGGCATGCGCGCCTCCGACACCGCGATGATCTTCCTGGACAACGTGCGCGTGCCGCAGCGCTACCTGATCGGCCAGGAAGGCATGGGCTTCATGTACCAGATGCTGCAATTCCAGGAGGAGCGCCTGTTCGGCGCCGCCAGCGGCATCGACGGCCTGACCAACATCATCAACGAGACCATCGACTACACGCGCCAGCGGCAGGCCTTCGGCCAGTCGATCCTGGACAACCAGTACGTGCACTTCCGCATGGCCGAGCTGAAGACCGAGGTCGAAAGCCTCAAGGCGCTGGTCTACCAGGCCTGCGAGGAATACGTGGCCGGCCGCGACGCGACCATGCTGGCCTCGATGGCCAAGCTCAAGGCCGGCCGCGTCGCGCGCGAAGTGACCGACGCCTGCCTGCAATTCTGGGGCGGCCAGGGCTACATGTGGGAGACGCACGTGGCGCGCGCCTACCGCGACACGCGCCTGGTCTCGATCGGCGGCGGCGCCGACGAGATCATGCTGGGCATCATCTGCAAGCTGATGGGCATCCTGCCCAGCAAGAAGAAGTTCGAGGAGATGAAAGCGAAGAAAGCCGCCGCGTAGGCGAAGGCGTTCTTCGTTCCCGCGGAAGCGGGGACCCACGATTCGCCGCGGCGGTCGCGCCGCGGCGGCTCTTCGTCGCCGTATCCCCACACTTTTCCGCCCCCTCCGCCCCCGCTCTATACTGACCCGAGGCTCAAGGACTGGGGTCATGAAAAAAATCCGGACGGCGGTCGTCGGCGCCGGCTACCTGGGGAAATTCCACGCGCAGAAGTACGCGGCGCTCGATGCGTCCGAGCTGCGCGCCGTGGTCGATCTGAACGCCGCGGCGGCGCAATCGGTCGCGGCGCAGTGCGGCGCGCGGCACTACACCGACTACCACGCGATCCTGGGCGAGGTCGACGCCGTCAGCATCGTGACCCCGGCGGCGGCGCACTACGAGATCGCGCGCGACTGCCTGCGCGCCGGCGTCGACGTGCTGGTGGAAAAGCCGATCACCCTGGAAGTCGGCCAGGCGCGCGAGCTCATCGACCTGGCCGCAGACCGCGGCCGCATCCTGCAGGTCGGGCACCTGGAGCGGTTCAACCCGGCGACGCTCAAGCTGGAGCAGGTGGTGCGCGACCCGCTGTTCATCGAGTCGCACCGCATCGCGCCGTTCAAGCCGCGCGGCACCGACGTCGACGTGCTGCTCGACCTGATGATCCACGACATCGACCTGGCGCTGTCGCTGGTCGGGCGCGAGGTGCTGAGCGTGGAGGCCTGCGGCGCGCCGGTGCTGTCGGACCACGTCGACATCGCCAACGCGCGCATCCATTTCGAGGGCGGCTGCGTGGCCAACGTCACCGCCAGCCGCATCAGCCTCAAGTCCGAGCGCAAGATGCGCTTCTTTCAGCGCGACGCCTATGTGTCCGCCGACTTCCACACGCGCCAGGTCGGCGTCTACCGGCGCGTGCCGAAGGCCGACGGCGGCTACGAGATCGCCCAGGAGCAGTTCCAGCTCGACGGCGACGCGCTGCGCGCGGAGATCGAGTCCTTCCTGCACTGCGTCGGCACGCGCAGCCAGCCCAAGGTCGGCGGCGAGGACGGCCGCCGCGCGCTGGCCGCCGCGCTCAAGGTGCGCGCCGCCATGAGCCGGTTCCTCGCCACCACCATGCGGCACTGACCGCGCTTCCTCCCATGCAATTCATCGACCTCAAGGCGCAGCAGGCGCGCATCCGCGACGAGCTGGAGCGGCGCATCCGCAAGGTGCTGGACCACGGCCAGTACATCCTCGGCCCGGAGGTGGCGGAAGTGGAGCAGCGCATGGCCGCCTACGTCGGCGCGCGGCACTGCCTGCTGGTGGCCAGCGGCACCGACGCGCTGCTGATGGCACTGATGGCGCTCGACGTCGGCCCCGGCGACGAGGTCATCACCACGCCCTTCACCTTCGTCGCCACCGCCGAGACCGCGCGCCTGCTCGGCGCCAGGCTGGTGTTCGCCGACATCGAGCCGGACACCTACAACCTCGACCCGGCGCAGGTCGAGGCGCGGATCACGCCGCGCACCAAGGCGATCATCCCGGTGGACCTGTTCGGCCAGTGCGCGGACTACGGCCGGATCGAGGCCCTGGCGCGGGCGCGCGGCATCGCGGTGATCGAGGACGCGGCGCAGAGCTTCGGCGCCACCCAGAACGGCCGGCGCGCCGGCTCGTTCGGCGCCGTCGCCTGCACCTCGTTCTTCCCGGCCAAGCCGCTGGGCGGCTACGGCGACGGCGGCGCGGTGTTCACGAACGACGACCGCCTGGCGCAGGTGCTGCGCGAGATTCGCGTACACGGCCAGTCCGGGACCTACCGCTATGCGCGCGTCGGCATCAACGGCCGGCTCGACACCCTGCAGGCCGCGATCCTGCACTGCAAGCTCGACATCTTCGATGACGAGCTGGAGCGCCGCCAGGCGGTGGCGCGCCGCTACGACGAGCTGCTCGGCGGCGCGGTGCGCACGCCGGCCGTGCGGCCGCACAACCTCAGCGCCTGGGCGCAGTACACGATCGAGCTGGACCGGCGCGACGCGGTGCGCGACAGCCTGCGCCAGGCCGGCGTCCCGAGCATGGTCTATTACCCGGTGCCGCTGCACCGGCAGGCGCCGTACCACGACGCGCGCGCAATGCCGGTCGCCGAGCGCGCCGCGCAGCGCGTCTTGAGCCTGCCGATGCACCCGTACCTGGAGCCGGACGACCAGGCGCGAGCCGTGCGCGCCCTGCGCCAGGCGCTCGCCGCCTGACCGCCCCGGCTCACATGGCGGGCGGACCCGGCGGCGGGCCGGGTGTGGCGGAGAAATCGACCGTCGTGTCCCGGTTCGCCGCGACCGCCGCGTTGCGCGTGCCGATGAATTCGATGCCGAAATCGTCGGAGCCCGGATCGTCGGCGGCAGCCTGACAGGTGAAGGCGACGGTGTAGTCGCCGGCGGCGAGGAAGGCGGCGCGGTAGCGGTACTGACCGGTCGCCGCGTCCAGCGCCACCGTCGCGCTGGTCAACGGCTCCGGCGGGATATCGTCGACGTCGTCCGGCGTCCGGTTCGCCCCCTCGAAGACGTACACCGCCGGGGTGCAGCCGGCGGTAATCAGGCCCGCGTCCACCGTGCCGGCGATGGCGCCCGCCTGCGCGTTGTCCACCAGGCGCAGCACCGGCTCGAGCTTGTAGACGGCGCTCCCGAACGCGGGCTGGTGCACCGACTTGCGCAGGTCGAAATCGATGGTGAAATCGTTGCGCCCGTCGGCGGCGACGGTGAACACGCTGTCGAGCTTGACCGTGGCCTGGCCGGCGCCGGACACCGCCAGTTCGTGGCGCGTGCCGTCCTTCAGTTCGATGTACGAATCGAGCACGCCGTCTTCCTGCGCGGCTATTTTCAGTTGCAGCCATTTGTAGCGGCCGTCGTCCACCTCGACGCCGTCCAGCAGCTTTGCGCTGAGCCCGCCGGACAGCGCGAGCAGGTCGATCGCGCGCGGCGCGGCGAAATCGAAGGACTTCAATTCGCCGCTGGTCGGCTTGATCTGCAAGCCGGAGAACTGCACCACGACCTTGGTCGCGTTGTCCACCGGCGCGTCGGCCACGGCCATGCTCAGGCGGCCGGTGTCGCCGCCGTTGTGGCATCCCGCCAGCGCCAGCAGCGCGGCGCCCCAGCAGCGCCCGCTCAGTCCCGGAAGGTTCATCGGAGAGGACCCTCTTGCAGGTCCGCATGTGCGCGGACGCTGCTTGGACCGCGCGCGCGCGCCTTTTTCCAGCCGGCGGCGGAAGGCGCCGACGGACGCGCAACCGGGGCCGGACCCCGGTTGCGCGCGGGATTCAGGGCGGCGGGGCCGCGACGAAATCGACGGTGGCCTCCTCCTGCGCCGTCACCGTCGCGTCCTGCGTGCCGGCGAACGTCACCGCCGCGTCGTCCTGCTGCGGATCGTCCGCCGCCGCCTGGCAGGTGAGCGCCACGGTATAGACGCCCGCGGCAAGAAACGCCGCGCGGTACTCGTACTGCCCGCCGATGCCGCCCGGCGCGACCGCCGCGCCAGTGACCGGCTCCGGCGCGTTGCCGTCGACGTCGTCGGGCGCCACACCCGCGCCTTCGAACACGTAGACCGCCGGCGTGCAGCCGTCCGGCACCAGGGCGGCGTCGACCGTCCCGGCGATGCTGCCGGCCTCGGCGTTGTCGACCAGGCGCAACGTCGGCCGCAGCTTGTACGAGTCGCCGGCGTCCATCGGCTCGTGCAGCGACTTGCGCAAGTCGAAATCCACGGTGAAATCGGCCGTGCCGCCGGCCGGCACGATGAAGCCGGCGATCAGCTTGAGGCCGCTCTGCGCGCCGCTGGGCACCTCCAGCTCGCGCTGCGTGGCGTCCTCCA
>JACPFV010000015.1 GCA_016182805.1 Gammaproteobacteria bacterium | reverse complement strand
TGCCCGCCGCGTCCAGCACGTAGGCCGCCGCGGTGAAGCGCTCCGCTTCCAGCCGGAACCAGAAGAAGCCGAGCGTCTGGTCCACCTGCCACAACGCCGCGTTGCGGCCGGCGTCGCCGAAGGGACGCGGGCTGTCGGCCGGCCGGCCGTCGAAGCTGCCGGCGTTGCCGTGCACGCCGTTGGACAGGTACGGGTGGTGCGAGAAGGCGATTTTCCAGGCCGCGCGCGACTCCTTGAGCTTCTGCGCGAGCCAGTCCTGCTGCTCGGTTCGGTACGTCAGGTAGTTCCAGGTGGGGTCCGGGTCGGCGACGATCGAGGTCAGCGGGTTGGAGTCCAGCGAGTAGAACTCCGCCAGCGGCGCGGTGGCGGCCAGCGGCGCGGTGAAGCTGTAATAGCGCGCCGGCATGTTCCACTTGTTCGAGGTGCGGCCGGCCAGGTAGTGGTAGTCCACCTGGTAGTCGCCGCGCGCGTTGTCGCTGCCTTCGCCCGGCCCGCGGCTGTTGTCGTGGTTGCCGAGCGTGAGGTAGACCGGCACGTTCAGCGTCTTGTACGGGATTTCGAACTTGGACTGGAACTGCGCGTCGTCCACGCTGCCGACGCCGGAGGCGTAGAAGTTGTCGCCCAGTTCCAGCGCGAAGTCGCAGCCGCGCTCGGCGCACAGGCTGCCCATGGCGCGGCCGACCGCGATCTGGTTTTCCGAGCCGGTGCCGGCGTCGCCGAAGGCGACGAATTGCACCGCGCCGTCGGTGCGCGGGGAGGAGGGCGGCGTGCTGGTGCCGCATGCGGCGAGAAGAAAGCCCGCGAGTGCGAGGCAGGCGAGGTGGGTTAAGCGCATGGTGTTCAGTCCTGTGGCGACCCCCGGAGCGTAGCCGCACTGTGTGACAGCCTGGCGAACCCCACCTCCTCCTTATGGAGGACCGCGCAGGAACACCGGGTTGCCGACGGCGGTGCGGCTCTGCGCGTCCAGCGTTTCGATCCGCCAGAACGTGCCCAGCGGCCCCTCGCCGGGCAGGCGGCTGGCCGGCAGCTCGTGCACGAACGGGTCGCCCGTCACCGGCACCTCGAGCACGCGCTCGCCGTTGGCCAGGTAGCGCAGCAACTGGCCGCTGCCGCCGGTCACGGTGGTGCGCAGCGTCACCGTTTCGGTCGCGGCCACCTCCAGGGTGCCGCCGAAGCCGGCCTCGCGGCCGTCGGCGCTGCGTGCGCCGAACTCCAGCGCCGGGCTGCGCTCGACGCCGCGGGTGCGCACGTAGGCGCGGCCGGCCCGGATCGCGCGGGTCAGCGCCGCGCGCGAAAGCTCGTCGGCGTAGACCGCCGTGGCCGAGGAGCCGTAGCCCCGGCGGCGGCGCTCGGCGTCGTCCGGCTCCACGCCCTTGGAGTCGGAGCCGGACACGGCGGCGATCTTGTAGCCCTGCTTGAGCAGGTCCTCCCACAGGTCGAGCGCGGTTTGCAGGAACGGGTTCTCGGCCTAGCCGGGCAGCGGCGCGCCGAGGTCGGCGCCGGTGGCGATCGCCGGGCCGGTGAGGATCTCGATGGTGTCGACCTGCGCCCAGTCGATGCGCTCGCCCAGCTCGAAGTAGCAGCCGCGGCAGAAGTTGGAGAACAGCGGCGGCGGGAACAGCGTCGGGTGGTTGACCTGGAACAGGGCGCCGCGCGCCTTGGCCTCGCGCTGGATCGTACCGATGTCCACGTCCTCGAAGCCGTGGCGGTACTCGTGCAGGCCGGGCGTCTCGCCGTGGGTGTTGACGTGGCCGAAGTAGGTGATGATCTCGCGCCCCGGCCAGATCAGCAGGTCCGGGTGCGCGCGCTGCACCGCGCCCAGCGTCTTCCAGTGCCGGCCGGTGACGTATTCCGTGACCATCAGGAAGTCGAGTTTGGCGGCGCGCGCCTGCGCGACGAAGTCCTCCCACTCCGGCGCGGCGGGGTTGGAGTGGTAGCCGTGCATGTGGAAGTCGCCGTGGTACCAGCCGGGCGCGATGCGCGCGACATGACCGGCGTCCGCCGGGTCGGCGGCGGGCGGCGCGCCGGCGGCGGCCAGACAGGCGAGCAGGACGGCGGCGGGATGGCGCATGACGTACTCGTCAGATCGACGCGCCCAGTTTATTCCGGCTGGCCGGGCCTGGCTTGCGGGACTATCCTGCGGGCTCCAAGGGCGCAGGGGCGGGCCGGTGACAGCACAGGACACAGCCGCGACGGAGCCTGGCCGCAGGACGCGCGCGCCGGATGGCGCTCCCGCCAAGATCGGCAAGTACGAGATTCGCGGCGAGATCGGCCGCGGCTCCTGCGGCGTGGTCTACAAGGGCTTCGATCCCTTCGTGCAGCGCGACGTGGCGGTCAAGGTCGCGGTGCACGACGCGAAGCAGGCCTCGAGCCCGAGCGGCACGGGCCGCGCCTCGTTCTTCACCGAGGCGCGCGCCGCCGGCATGCTGGCGCATCCGCACGTCGTCTCGCTGTACGACGCCGGCGTGGAGGCCAGCCTGTCGTACATCGTCATGGAGTACATCGACGGCGAGACGCTGCTGCCGCTGTGCCGCCGCGGCGGCCCGCGCGCGCCGGTGGAGCAGGTGCTGGACATCGCCGCCAAGTGCGCCAAGGGCCTGCACTACGCGCATTCCAAGGGCGTGCTGCACCGGGACATCAAGCCCAGCAACATCATGCTGACGCAGGACGGCGTGCCCAAGATCATGGATTTCTCGATCGCCGAGATCAACGCGCAGGGCGGCGCCGGCGGCGGGCTGGTCGGCTCGCCGCTGTACATGTCCCCGGAGCAGGCGCGGCGCGAGCCGCTGGGGCCGGCGACGGACCTCTATTCGCTGGGCGCGGTGCTGTTCCACCTGCTGACCGGCGAGCCGCCGTTCAACGGCGCCACGGTGGACGAGTTGCTCGCCGCCATCCGCACGCAGCCGGCGCCGCGGCCGGACGCGCTGCGCGCCGAGCTGCCGCGCCAGCTCGGCGAAATCGTCGAGCGCCTGCTGGCCAAGGACCCCGCGGAGCGCTACGCCAGCGGCGAGGAACTGGCCGCCGCGCTGGTGCGTCTGCGCGACAAGCTGTGCGCCAGCGACCAGGCCGCCAGCCGTCGCGACAGCCGCGACGCGCTGCGCCGCCTGCACTTCTTCACCCGCTTCGCCGACGATGAGGTGGACGAAATCCTGTCCGCCAGCAGCCTGCTGACCTTCGAGGCCGGCCAGACCGTCGTGCAGGAGGGCGACATCGGCGACGCGTTCTACCTGATCGCCCTGGGCCAGGCCGAAGTGCGCAAGGCCGGCAAGCGCATCAGCCAGCTCGACAAGGGCGACTGCTTCGGCGAGATCGCGTTCCTGACCTCCGCCAAGCGCACGGCGTCGGTCGTCGCCGCGACCAAGGTGCTGGCGCTGAAGATCAACGCATCGATCATGGACAAGGTGTCGCGCGACTGCCAGTTGCGCTTCTACAAGGTGTTTGCCGACATCCTCATCTACCGGCTGACCGTGACCAGCGCCAAGCTGTCGGCGCTGTCGTCATAGAGCGACGGAAAAGCGCGGCCGGTGTGACGAACGGCACGGGGCGGCCGGGCCGGGGCTTCTTGCTGCGCCGCAGCAGCGGTAATATCCGCGTCCCCCGCAATCCGAGAGTCCCATGATCGTGCAACGCCTTCCCGCCTTCCTTGCCGCCGCCGTGCTGCTCGCCGCCTGCCAGCCGGCCGCGGAGAACGCCGAGGCCAATCCGGCCCCGGCCGAGCCTGTCGCAGCGGCCCCGGCTGCCGCCGAGGCGGCTCCGGCTCCCGCGCCGACCCCGGTCGCGGCCGCTCCGGCCGTGGTCAAGAAGCCCGCGCCCAAGAAACAGGTCTGCGTCGACTGCGGCACCGTCAGGTCGGTGGAGCAGAAGACCGAGAAGGGCGACGGCAGCGGCGCCGGCGCTCTGGCCGGTGCGGTGATCGGCGGCGTGATCGGCCACCAGTTCGGCGACGGCAAGGGCAAGAAGGCCGCCACCGCCGTGGGCGCGATCGGCGGCGCGGTCGCCGGCAACGAAATCGAGAAGCGCGCCAAGTCCGAGACCTACTACGAGGTCACGGTGGCGATGGACAACGGCACGACGCGCACGCTCAATCTGGCCGACGCCAGCGGCTACGCCGTCGGCACCAAGGTCCGCGTGGTCGGCGAGGCGCTGGAAGTCGTCCAGAAGTAAGGCTTCGTCCTTGG
Source organism: Gammaproteobacteria bacterium (assembly GCA_016182805.1). Lineage (GTDB taxonomy): Bacteria > Pseudomonadota > Gammaproteobacteria > Nevskiales > Nevskiaceae > JACPFV01. Next base: position 14,871 of record JACPFV010000015.1, on the reverse strand, counting down.
AGTTCGCGACGGCGGCCACATGGCCGCCGTCGTCTTGTACGGCGCCCGCCGCACGTACAATAGGCGCATGACGCGAAACTACTCTCCCGCCGACCGCCTGCTGATGGGCCTTTCCCGCCTGCTCGCCCCGGCCGCGGATGCCGTGCCGCCGCGCCCGAATCCCGCTGCCCGCATCGGCGACAAGCCGCTCGACGAATCCGCCCGCCGGCACGCCGCCGGCCTGATGCGCGTGAACCACGCCGGCGAGATCGCCGCGCAGGCCCTGTACCAGGGCCAGGCGCTGACCGCGCGCAATTCCAAGCTGCGCGAGCACCTGCTGCACGCCGCCGCCGAGGAGAAGGACCATCTGCGCTGGTGCGAGGAGCGCCTGGCCGAACTGGGCGAGGGGCCGAGCCGGTTGGGCCCGCTGTGGTACGCCGGCTCCTTCGCCATCGGCGCCGCCGCCGGCCTGGCCGGAGACAGGTGGAGCCTCGGCTTCGTCGCCGAGACCGAAAAACAGGTAGGTGCGCACCTGGAAGGGCATCTCGGCAAGCTACCCGAACAGGACCGGAAGAGCCGCGCGATCGTGAAGGCGATGCGCGACGACGAGGCGCGCCACGGCCAGGAAGCGACCGCCCGCGGCGGCCGTGCGCTGCCGCGGCCGATTCAGGAAGGAATGCGCCGCGTCGCGCGGGTCATGACCCGCAGCGCGTATCGGTTCTAGCGTCTAGCGGGCGATATTTCGGCCGTAGAAGATTTCCATGATCTCGTGATTCACCCGCTCGCGGATCTTCTTGGATTCGCGCGGCGGCAGTTCGGACGCGCCCTCGCCGAACAGGTAGGTGTCCAGGTCCAGCTCCTTCAGCCGCATCTTCGTGTGGAAGATGTTCTCCTGGTACACGTTCACGTCCACCATCATGTAGCGATCCCTGATCTCCTTGGAGATGAAGTTCTGGATCGAATCGATCTGGTGGTCGATGAAGTGCTTCATGCCGCGCACGTTGCGGGTGAAGCCGCGCACGCGGTAGTCCATCACCACGATGTCGGACTCGAAGCTGGTGATGAGGTAGTTCAGGGCCTTCAGCGGCGAAATCTTGCCGCAGGTGGAGACGTCGATGTCCGCGCGGAAGGTGCTGATGCCCTGGTCCGGGTGGCTTTCCGGGTAGGTGTGCACCGTGATGTGCGACTTGTCCAGGTGCGCGACGACGGCTTCCGGCTCCGGCTCCCTGGCTTCGGCGCCGGCCGGTTGCGGCACGTGCAGGCCGTCGTGGTGGCCCTCGGAGATCAGCATCGTCACCGAGGCGCCCTGCGGGTCGTAGTCCTGGCGCGCGACGTTGAGGATGTTGGCGCCGATGATGTGCGCCACTTCGGTCAGGATGTCGGTGAGGCGCTCGGCGTTGTAGGCCTCGTCGATGTACTCGATGTATTCCTGCTGGTGCTGCGGGGAGCGGGCGTAGCAGATGTCGTAGATGTTGAAGCTCAACGACTTCGTGAGGTTGTTGAAGCCGAGCAGCTTGAGCTTGGGGTTGTTGAGAGGCTTGGTCAACTCCGGGATCTCCGCCAATGCGAAAAGGCGCCCCCGCGGCGCCGTTTGGCCGCGAATTATGCGGCAAAAATCGCGCGAAATGCGAACCCGGCGGCGCGCCTTCCTACGTCGCCCGAATCTCGAAGTCGTGCGTCACTTTCGCGCCGCCGCGACCGAGCATGATCGAGGCCGAGCAGTACTTCTCGGCGGACAGTTTGACGGCGCGCTCGACGTGGCTGGCGCCCAGGCCCTGGCCGCTGACGATGAAGTGCAGGTGGATCTCGGTGAACACCTTGGGATCGGTCTCGGCGCGCTGGCTCTTGACCTCGACCTCGCAGCCGGCGACCGGCTGGCGCGCCTTCTTGAGGATGTGGACGACATCCACTGCGGAACAGGCGCCGACGGACAGCAGCATCAATTCCATCGGCCGCGGGCCAAGGTTGCGGCCGCCGATGTCGGGCGGGCCGTCGATGACGACGGCATGGCCGCTGCCGGTTTCGCCGACGAATGCGGCGTTCTCGACCCATTTGATGCGTGCTTGCACGTGAGGGATTTCCCGGACTTGAAACGGAATATGGTATTTTCCGGCAAAACCGGAGGAGCGGGAAGGGACCACCGATGCTGGACAGGCCGGTCATGCAGACCTTTGTTGCCCAGGCGCACAAGCGCAGTTTCCCCCCCAAGCACACGATCATCCACGCCGGCGACGATCCGCAGAGCGTGTTCCTGATCCTGGAGGGCTCGGTCAGCATCCTGCTGGAAGACAAGGACGGCCGCGAGATCGTGCTGGCCTACCTCAATCCGGGCGACCTGTTCGGCGAGATGTGCCTGTTCCCGGAGCAGAAGAAGCGCACCGCCATCGTGCGTACGCGCCAGCCGACGCTGGTGGCCGAGTGCACGTATCAAAACTTCCGGCAGTTCTACAGTCAGTACCCGGACATCATGTTCGTGATTGCCGAGCAGCTCTCGATGCGCCTGCGCGAGACCACGCAGCGCCTGGGCGACCTCGCATTCCTGGATGTGGCCGGCCGCGTCGCCCACGTGCTGCTCGATTTGAGCCACAAGCCCGGCGCGATTCCGCACGCGCGCGGCACCGTGGTGCGCATCAGCCGGCAGGAGCTGGCGCGCATCGTCGGCTGCTCGCGCGAGATGGCCGGGCGCGTCCTGAAGAAGCTGGGCGAGGACGGCATGCTGAGCGTGGCCGGGCGCAGCATTCTGCTGTTCGGCGCGCAGCAGGCGCACTAGTGCAGGCTAGGCGCGCAGCCAGTCCTTGAGCGCCGCGCCGGGGCTGGGCGCGCGCATCAGGTGTTCGCCGATCAGGAAGCGCGTAACGCCGGCGGCGCGCATGCGCGCGATGTCGCCGGTGCCGTTGATGCCGCTTTCCGTCACCACCTCGCAGCCTGCCGGAAGGCGCGGCAGCAGGTCCAGCGTCTTTTCCAGGCGCGTCTCGAAGGTCCGCAGATTGCGGTTGTTGATGCCCAGCAGCGCCTGCGGCAGCAGGCCGGCGGCGAGCACCGCGTCCAGCTCGGCGCCGTCGTGGACCTCGACCAGAACGTCCATCCCGCGCTCGCGCGCGACCGCCGCCAGCTCCTGCATCTGTGCCACCGGCAGGGCAGCGGCGATCAGCAGGATGGCGTCGGCGCCAATGGCGCGCGCCTCCAGCACCTGCCACTCGTCGATCAGGAAATCCTTGCGCAGCGCCGGCAGGCGCGTCGCCGCGCGCGCCTCGGCGAGGTAGCGGTTGGCGCCCTGGAAGAAGCGCTCGTCGGTGAGCACCGACAGGCAGGCCGCGCCGCCCGTCTCGTAGTCGCGCGCGAGCCAGGCCGGATTGAAGTCGGCGCGGATCAATCCCTTGCTGGGCGAGGCTTTCTTGATCTCGGCGATGACGCCGACGCCGCCCGCCGCCTTGGCGCGCAGGGCGGCGGCGAAGCCGCGCGGCGGGGATTGCGCCGCCGCCTCGTCCAGCAAGGCCTGGCGCGAGGCGCGCTTGCGCAGCGCCGCCACCTCCTCGCGCTTGACCGCGAGGATTTGCTCCAGGATATCGGCCGCCATGCGCCTACGCCGCGCTCTTGCCGGCGATGCGTCGCGTGGCGGCGACGAACCGGTCCAGCTTGACCCGCGCCGCGCCGCTCATCATCACCTCGCGAGCGCGCTTGATGCCCTCGGCGACGGACGGCGCGACGTCGGCGGCATACAGCGCCGCGCCGGCGTTGAGCGCCACGATGTCGCGCGCGAAGCCGGGTCGATTCTCCAGCGCTTCCAGCACCTTCGCCTTGGACTCCTGCGCGTCGGCCACCTTGAAGTTGCGGCTGGAGGCCATCGCCAGGCCGAATTCTTCGGGGTGCAGCTCGTACTCGTGCAACTGGCCGTCGCGCAGCTCGCCGACCAGGGTCGCGCCGCCCAGCGTGATTTCGTCCATGCCGTCCTTGCCCCAGACGACCATCGCGCGCCGTACCCCCAGGCGCTCCAGCACGCGCACCTGGATGCCGACAAGGTCGGAATGGAACACGCCCATCAGGATGTTGGGCGCGTCCGCCGGGTTGGTCAGCGGGCCCAGGATGTTGAAGAGGGTGCGCACGCCCATCTCGCGCCGCACCGGCGCCACCGCCTTCATCGCCGGGTGATGGTTGGGTGCGAACATGAAGCCGACGCCAACCTCGTCGAGGCACTCCGCGACCTGCTCCGGCTGCAAGTCGATGACCGCGCCCAGGGCCTCCAGCACGTCGGCCGAGCCGGATTTCGACGACACGCCGCGGTTGCCGTGCTTGGCCACCTTGGCGCCGGCCGCGGCGGCGACGAAGGAGGAGGCGGTGGAGATGTTGAAGCTGTGCGAGCCGTCGCCGCCGGTGCCGACGATGTCGACCAGGTGCGGATGCGGCTGCGCTTTCACCTTGCGCGAAAATTCGCGCATGACCTGCGCGGCGGCGGAGATCTCGCCGACCGTTTCCTTCTTGACGCGCAGGCCGATCAGGATCGCGGCGGTCATCACCGGCGAGACCTCGGCGCGCATGATCATGCGCATCAGGTCCACCATCTCGTCGTGAAAGATCTCGCGGTGCTCGATCGTGCGCTGCAAGGCTTCTTGCGGGGTGATCGACATGGGCGCTCTCAGTACGCGGTGAGGAAGTTCTTGAGCAGGGCGTGGCCGTGCTCGGTGAGGATCGACTCCGGATGGAACTGCACGCCCTCGACCGGCAGCGTCTTGTGGCGCAGGCCCATGATCTCGTCCATGCGCCCGTCGGCGTGCTGCGTCCAGGCCGTGATTTCGAGACACTCCGGCAGCCCGGCCTGGTCCACGATCAGCGAGTGGTAGCGCGTCGCGGTGTACGGCGAGGGCAGGCCGCGGAACACGCCGACGTCCTTGTGGTGGATGGGGCTGGTCTTGCCGTGCATGACCTGGCGCGCGCGCACCACCTGGCCACCAAAGGCCTGGCCGATGCTCTGGTGGCCCAGGCACACGCCCAGGATCGGGAATTTCCCGGACAGCGTGGCGATCAGCTCCAGGCAGATGCCGGCCTCGTTGGGCGTGCAGGGGCCGGGCGACAGCACGATGTGCGAGGGCTGCTGCGCCGCGACCTCGGCCACCGAGATCCGGTCGTTGCGGTAGGTCTTCACGTCCGCGCCCAGCTCGCCCAGGTACTGCACCAAGTTGTAGGTGAAGCTGTCGTAGTTGTCGATCATCAGGATCATGGCGCGCGCATCCTATTGTTTAATCTGGAGTTGGCTTCCAGATAATGCCTGCGATACCCGCGCGGATACCCGCTTTTTCTCCCGATACCCCGACACCCAAGGAGACCGCCCAGAGAGACGGAACCGAAAGCACTGCGGCGCTATTTTCACCCATAACGCCCGATCTATGAACATTGATTGTTGAAGCCCACAGCTTGAGCTTGACCATCATCCCCTGCACGGATCGCCCTACCAGCTCGTCGTGCTGCGCTGTCAGGCGCTCGAAAGTGCGCCAGCGCATCCGCTTCGATTTTGTGTGGAGGTGAAGTCCGGCGCAAACAACGCGCAGCGTCGGGGCCAAACGGTTCGGTCCGCGCCCGGCAGCCGGAAGCCGCCGGGGGAATCGTTCGGGTCAGTGCGCGGCGGCTCCCGTTGGCGTCACCGACAGGCGCAGGCCCATCGCGTGCAGTAGCGCAGAGAGGGTATCCAGGCGCGGATTGCCCTTGGCAGACAAGGTGCGGTAGAGCGTTTCGCGCGAAAGTCCGGTGCGCTCCGCGATCACCGCCATTCCTCCGGCAGACTCTGCCAGATCGCGCAGACCCAGAGTAAGCGCGCGGCTGTCGCCATCTTCGAGCAGGGCTTCGAGATAGGCCGCGCGCTCGGCGTCGGTCTTGAGATGATCCGCTGCGCGGAACGGCACGGACGCGGGGTGTTTACCGCGCTTTGCGCTGCTTCCAGTCTTGCCAGTAGCCTTGTGCACGTTCGATGTCCTTTTGCTGTGTCCGTTTGTCGCCGCCCGCCAGCAACACGATGAGCGTGGAGCCGTGACGGGCGCAATACAGGCGGTAGCCCGGCCCGTAGTCCTCGCGCAGCTCGATCACGCCGCCGCCCACTGCCTTGGTGTCGCCCATCAAGCCGGCCCGCAGCCGTGTCAGCCTCTTGGCGATCCGCACGCGAGCCATGCCGTCGCGCAGTTCATCCAGCCATTCGGAGAACGGCGCAGCGCCATCCACCGTCAGGTATTCCTCAAGTTCAATGGACATTATTGTAGCTTATTGGCTACTGCCGGACAACCGCCCAAAACGACCGGACACCACTTTACCGCCCTTCGCCATGCTCTCGGTCATGTCGGCCCACTACTGCATCATCGCCCGGCGCTCGTCCAGATGTGGGGGAATACGTCGCTTTCAAGGAAACGTTCGATTTGGCGCGTGTAGTGGGGCGTCCAGCACGCGTTCTTCCTGCCGATCTACTCGCGCGCCACGCCCTCGAAGGTGTTGGAGGCGTCCGCAATCCGCGCCATGCGCTACGTCTGCCGCTGTGCGCAGGATGCACGCCCTGCTTGACCAGCGCCCGCGCCGTGGTCAGTGCCATGAGAATGCGGGTATCGGCTGTTTCAGGCGTTCGCGGAACGCCGATGCTCATTATCGATCATCAGGATCATGGCGCGGCCTCCACGCTCTGCACGAAGGCGGCGACGCGCGATACCACTGCGTCGGACTTCCCGATCCAGTTGTAGTGGTCCAGGCGCACGCCGGTGTCCGCCGCGGACAGCGGCAGGCGCGTGACCGTCGCGGAGCGCAGCTTGTCCAGCAGGTTCTTCTGCGCGCGGTGCGGCGTGTACACGTCGTGCTCGAAGCTCAGGCCCAGCACCGGCAGGCGCAGCCGCGCCAGCTCCGCCTCGTAGTCCGGACCGCCGCGCAGCGCGAAGCGCCCGCTGCGGGCCAGCCGCGCCCAGTCCTGCATCAGCGTGCGCGCCTCGGTGCCACCGAAGCCGACGCGCTTGCCGGGGAAGTAGCCGGCCAGCCCGCTGAGCGCGCCCGCGAATTGCGTGAACGCCAGGATGCCCAGGCTCCTGGCGCCGGCCCAGCCTTTGTAATGCACGCTGCCGGCGGCGACGAGGATCGCGCCGGCGACGCCCTGCGGATGCATCGCCGCGTGCAGCAGCGCCACCTGGCCGCCCAGGCTGTGGCCAAGCAGGTACTGGCGCGCGGCGGGCAGGCGCCCGTGCAGCGCGCTGCGCGCGGCGGGCCAGTCCTGTTCCACCAGGTGGCGATAACCGTAATCCACGCGGCGGCCGGCGCGCAGGCTGCTGGAGCCGATGCCGCGCAGCTCGATCACCGCTGCGTTGAGGCCCTGCGCGGCGAAGGCCGCGGCCAGCGGCGCGTAGACGCGCGCCGGGGTGCCCATGGCCGGGCCGATCAGTATCGCCGGCGCGTCCGGCCGCGCGGGATACAGCGCCAGGTCGAAGGCGTGCCCGTCCGCCGCGCGAACCTTCAGGATCTCGCTCATCGCGAGCCTCCCTGCGCCTGCGCGGCGGCGCGCATCATGGCGCGCGCCTTGTTCATGGTTTCCTCCCACTCCGCTTCCGGCCGCGAGTCGGCGACCACGCCGGCGCCGGCCTGCACGTGCAACCGGCCGTCCTTGATGACGGCGGTGCGGATGGCGATGGCCATGTCCATGTTGCCGTCCCAGCCCAGGTAGCCGACCGCGCCGCCGTAGATGCCGCGCTTGACCGGCTCCAGCTCTTCGATGATCTCCATCGCCCGCACCTTGGGCGCGCCGGACAGCGTGCCGGCGGGGAAGGTCGCGGCGAGCGCGTCCAGCGCGTGCATGCCGGGCTGGAGGCGGCCGGTGACGTTGGAGACGATGTGCATGACGTGCGAGTAGCGCTCAATCACCATTTTTTCCGTCAGTCGCACGCTGCCGGTCTGCGACACGCGGCCGACGTCGTTGCGGCCGAGGTCGATCAGCATCAGGTGCTCGGCAATCTCCTTGGGATCGGCGAGCAGCTCCCGCTCGTAGGCGCGGTCCTGCTCGGGCGTGGCGCCGCGCGGACGCGTGCCGGCGATCGGACGCACCGTGATCTGGCCGTGGTCGGCGCGCACCAGGATCTCGGGCGACGAGCCGACGACGTGGTGGTCGCCGAGGTTCAGGCAGAACAGGTACGGCGAGGGATTGAGCCGCCGCAGCGCGCGGTACAGCGCCAGCGGCTCTTCCGCGAACGAAGCCGACAGGCGCTGCGCCAGCACCACCTGCATCACGTCGCCGGCGGCGATGTACTCCTTGATGCGCTCGACCGCCGCGCAGTACTTCTCGCGCGTGTAACCGGATACGAACTCGGCAGGTTCCCTGCCCTTGGCATGATTGCCGCCCCGCGGCTCATCCGCCCCTCTCCCCTTGAGGGAGAGGGGAGGGCCGCCGGCGGAGCCGGTGGCGGGGCGAGGGCGCAGCGCCGGGTGGGGTAGGGCCACCGGCTTTTCCAGCGCCGCGGCGATCTCGTCCAGGCGCCGGTTGGCGCGCGCGAGATCGGCGGGCGAGTCGGGATTGGCGTGCACCACCAGCGTCAGCGTCGCGCGCAGGTTGTCGAACACCACCAACTCGTCCGACAGCATCAGCAGGATGTCCGGCGTGCCCAGCGCGTCGGCCTTGTCGCCGCGCAGCTTGGGCTCGAAGTAGTGCACGCAGTCGTAGCCGAAGTAGCCGACCAGGCCGCCGGCGAAGCGGGGCAGGGACGGTTCCGGCTTCACGCGCAGGCGCGCGGCGTAGTCCTTGATCCAGGCGATGGGGTCGGCGCTGTCGAGCCGCTCGACGGTCTCGCCGTCGCGCGTCAGCGCGATCGTGCGGCCGTGCACGCGCAACACCTCGCGGCAGGGCAGGCCGATGAAGGAATAACGACCCCATTGCTCCCCGCCCTGCATGGACTCCAGCAGGTAGGTGTACGGCGAGTTGGCGAGCTTGAGGTACGCGCCGACCGGAGTGTCGAGGTCTCCGGGCAGTTCGCGCGTCAGCGCGATTCGGTTGTAGGTTGGGGCGGGCATGGGGCTACGGGCGATGAAGGCCCCGGGCAGGGGCGGGCGAGGACGAACCGATCCCGGATTCGGCCCCTATGTGGACCTCTCCCGGGACGAGGCGCGCTATACGCGCCTCAGGCGCGAGTCCGGCTTCACCATCGCCCATTCAAGCGCCGCCGCAGCGTCTTCACGCGCGCACCTTCGCCAGCTCGGCGCGCATCGCGGCGATCGTCGCCTTGTAATCCTTGGTGCCGAAGATCGCGGAGCCGGCGACAAAGGTGTCGGCGCCGGCGCGGGCGATCTCCGCGATGTTGTCGACCTTGACCCCGCCGTCGATTTCCAGGCGGATGTCGCGGCCGCCGGCGTCGATGATTTCGCGCGCCTCGCGCAGCTTGTCCAGGGCCGGGCGGATGAAGCTCTGGCCGCCGAAGCCGGGGTTGACCGACATCAGCAGCACCATGTCCACCTTGTCCAGCACGTAGCGCAGGCAGTCCAGCGGCGTCGCCGGGTTGAACACCAGCCCAGCCTGGCAGCCGGCGGCCTTGATCGCCTGCAGCGAGCGGTCGACGTGGCGGGTCGCCTCGGGGTGAAAGGTGATGATGTTGGCGCCGGCCTTGGCGAAGGCCTGCGCCAGCTCGTCCACCGGCTCGACCATCAGGTGCACGTCGAGCGTCGCCTTGATGCCGAACTTGCGCAGCGACTCGCACACCACCGGGCCGAAGGTCAGGTTCGGTACGTAATGGTTGTCCATCACGTCGAAATGGATGATGTCGGCGCCGGCCTCCAGCACGCGCTGCACCTCCTCGCCCAGCCGCGCGAGGTCGGCCGACAGGATGGAGGGGGCGATTCTGAAAGCGTGCGGGCTGAGAGCGGGCATAGGACGCGCATTATTCCAGAAGGCATCTTGCATCGCAGCACGCCGGTCGGATCATCGGTCTGCCGGACGGATGAATCTTTCGCCCGTTCGCATTAAAGTGCGCGCTTTTCCGCGCGCGCGGCCGTCCCCACCGGACCGGAGTCCGACCCATGCCAGCACCCCTGCACGAATCCACGATCACGAGCCTGCCGCGCCTGCACCGCGGCAAGGTGCGGGACATCTACGCGGTGGGCGACAAGCACATGCTGATCGTCACGACCGACCGCCTGTCGGCGTTCGACGTGATCCTGCCGCGGCCGATCCCGGGCAAGGGCGCGGTGCTGACCGCCGTGACCGAATTCTGGATGAGGCGCTTCGCCAACATCCTGCCCAATCATTTCGCGCCCGAAGTGGACATCCGGAAGCTGCTGACGCCGGAAGAGCTGGAGCAGTGCGAGGGCCGCGCGGTCGCGGTCCGCAAGCTCAAGGCCCTGCCGATCGAGGCGGTGGTGCGCGGATACCTGATCGGCTCCGGATGGAAGGACTACCGGAAGACCGGCGCGGTCTGCGGCATCCCGCTGCCGTCCGGCCTGCGCATCGCCGACAAGCTGCCGGCGCCGATCTTCACGCCGGCGGACAAGGCCCCGGTCGGCCAGCACGACGAGAACATCTCCTACGCCGAGGTCGGCAACCGCATCGGCAAGGAGCTGGCGGCCAAGGTGCGCGACGTCAGCCTGCGCCTGTACCGCGAGGCGGCGGAGTACGCCAGGAGCCGCGGCATCATCATCGCCGACACCAAGTTCGAGTTCGGCGTGGACGAGCAGGGCCGCCTGCACCTGATCGACGAGGTGCTGACGCCGGATTCCTCACGCTTCTGGCCCGCCGCCACCTACAAGCCGGGCATCAGCCCGCCCAGCTTCGACAAGCAGTTCGTGCGCGACTACCTGGAAACGCTGGACTGGAACAAGCAGGCGCCCGGCCCCTGGCTGCCGGACGAGATCGTCGACAAGACCGCCGCCAAGTACCGCGAGGCGCAGAAGCTGCTGACCGGAACCTGATCCGCGGACGGCAAAGGGGAGGGGAGCGATGACCGTGGTGTCCGCGGCGGTGCTGCTGTTCCTGGTGATGGACCCGCTGGGCAACATCCTGTTCTTCCTGTCCGCCCTGCGCCACGTGCCGCCGGAGCGCCAGCCGCGCATCGTCCTGCGCGAGCTGTGCATCGCCCTGGCCGCCCTGCTGCTGTTCCTGTTCGCCGGCGGCCACCTGCTGCGCCTGCTCGGCCTGTCGGAGCCGGCGCTCGGCGTGGCCGGCGGCGTGATCCTGATGCTGATTGCCCTGCGCATGGTGTTCCCCTCGCCGGAAAGCCCCCTGGAGGAAGAGGTGAAGGAGGAGCCCTTCATCGTGCCGCTGGCGATCCCCTACGTCGCCGGGCCGTCCTCGCTGGCCACCGTGCTGCTGCTGATGAGCCGCGAGCCGGACCGCTGGATGGACTGGGTCGGCGCGATCCTGCTGGCCTGGGCCGCCTGCGTGCCGATCATGCTGGCCTGCGGGCCGCTGCGGAATTTGCTCGGCAAGCGCGGTCTAACCGCGGTGGAGCGCCTGATGGGCCTGGTCCTGGTGACGATTGCGGTGCAGATGCTGATGACCGGCGTGGCGGACTTCCTGGCGCAGCACCGCGCATAGGCGGCCGCTGCTATCCTGCGGGCCGGATCGATACGGAATGCGAGCCATGCAGATCAAGATCGAGATCGACGTCCAGCCGGAGGAACTGCGCCGCTTTCTGGGCCTGCCGGACATGGCCGGCCTGCAGGAGGACCTGATTCATTTCCTGCGCGAAAAGCTGGTGGCCGCCGGCGAGACCTTCGATCCGGCCGCCTTCGTGAAGGAGAACATCGGCCACATCAAGCGCAGCCGCACGCTGCGCCGCATTCTTTACGGCGAGCAGGCGGCGCGCGGCGGCGGCAAGAGTCGCGCGCGGCGGCGCGCGCAGGCCGCCGAAGAAGCCGCGCCGGCCGGCGAGGCCGGCGGCGACGGGTCGGAAAAGAAGGAGTGAATCCGGTTGCGCGGCGCATCCATGCGCGTTCGCCGGCACGAACATTCACTGGATGTTCGTGAATTCCCGGCTCACCCTGCCGGACTTCCCCGGATGAAGTCGGGGGTCGCTCAAATACGTTCCGGACGTATTTGTCAGGTCTGCTTGATGGTGCGCAGCCAGTTGCCGACCAGCGCCTTGCGCTGAAGGTGGTCGACGCGCAGGCGCGCGCGGGTTTCCGGCAGCAGGTCCATCTGGTAGCGGATCAGCTCGGCCAGGGTGTTGGCGCGCCGGCCCACGGCCAGGCGCTCGCGCAGTTCCGCATAGTGCCCGCGCAGCGTGCCCAGCTCGTGCGTCACGATCAGCTCCAGACCGCGGTACGCGCGGTCCAGGTAGCCCGCGCCGCGGCGGCGCGCGCGCTTCGTGATCGCCTTGGTTTGCTCGATCATGGTCATCTCCAGTGCCGGCGGGGGCGCGGCTTCGAGTCCCACCCGCATCGTCACGAACGCGGATGCGAAGCGCGACAGTCGCCGGCGAACAGTCCTTGTTGCAACAAAAAGGGGGGCGGTGTTGCCACCGGCCCCCCCGATCCGCATGAGCGGTTTGACGTGCGGCGGTTACAACTTAGGCCGCAGCGGTCGTCTGCTCGGTCGCCGCCGCAGCCTTCTTGGCCGTGGTCTTGCGCTTGCCGCCGGCGGCCTTGGCACGCTTCGCCGTGGTCTTGCCGGCAACCTTCGCCGCAACCGTCTCGTAGCCGGTCTTGACGACCTTCACCAGCTCTTCGCCGGTCTTGGTCGCGATCTTGACCGTCTCGTCGAACGCGCCGACGATGGTGTCCTTGCCCTCGGGCAGGTACTCGATCGGGTTCTGCACCACGGCCACCAGGCCCGCGGTCTTGGCCTTCTCGAAGCTGGCCTTGCCGGCCTCGAACAGCGCCTTGCCGGCCTCGGTCTGGGTCTTGACCACGCCCTGCACGCCGTTCAGCAGCACGTCGTTGGCGAGCTTGAGCGTCTCGATGGAGGCCTCCGCGGCGCCCTGGGCGCGCGTGCCGACGACTTCCAGACGACCCTTGACATCATTCACAACGGTTTCAATGTTCATGTAATCACTCCTAACTGTATGACCTGACAAATCTTTTCGATGTTCTCTGCTGCAACGCAGCAAATTTGTGCGGTGCAATATAAATCCGTGGGGTGGGCGTGTCAAGCCGCCGCCGTACGTTCGCCGATGAACGGCTTTTAGTACCGGGTGCCGTCCTTGTGCGCCGCCACCGTCTTCTTCTTCTTGTGGCCGTCCGGTTGCCGCGTTTCGGCGCCGATCCACAGCAGGTCGTCGTCGGGGTAGTGCGCCTGGTCGTCCGCGTGGCGCGAGCCGACTTCCAGGTAGCGCGACGTGAAGGGTTCCGGATAGTAGGCGCCGCGCACTTCCGGCACGCTCTCGGGGTCCAGGGCCGGCGGCTGCGGGGCGGATTTAGGGCTCACGGTGCGCTCGCGCAGTGGGGACGGCGCGCTATCCTACGCCGCCATTCGACCCGGGGCGGTCGCCGCCGATGATGAACAAGGAAGGCTGGAAGCGATTGCGCGAGCGCCTGTGGGAGCGCGAGGCGCCGACGCAGCGCGAGCGCATCCTGCTGGCGTTCGGGCGCTATGCCTTCGTGCTGGTGCGCGACCTGTTCGCGGGCCAGCTGTCGATGCGCGCGATGAGCCTGGTCTACACCACGCTGCTGTCGCTGGTGCCGTTGCTGGCTCTGGGCTTCTCGCTGTTCAAGGCGCTGGGCGTGCACAACATGCTGGAGCCGGCGCTACTCAAGTTCCTGGAGCCGCTGGGGCCCAAGGCGCCGGAGGTGACGCAGAACATCATCGGCTTCGTCGAGAACATCAAGGTCGGCGTGCTCGGCTCGCTCGGCGTCGGCCTGCTGTTCTACACCGCGGTGTCGATGATCCAGAAGGTCGAGTCCTCGTTCAATTTCATCTGGCGCATCGAGCGCGCGCGGCCGCTGTCGCAGCGCGTCGGCGAGTACCTGGCGGTGCTGATCGTCGGGCCGGTGCTGGTGTTCTCCGCGCTGGGCATCACCGCCTCGATCTTCAACAGCGAGCTGGTGTCGCGGATCGCGGCGATGGAGCCGTTCGGCACGACCATCTACCTGATCGGCCGCCTGATCCCGTACGTGCTGGTGATCGGCGCCTTCACCTTCGTCTACGGCTTCATCCCCAACACGCGCGTGAAGCTCAACGCGGCGGCGGCCGGCGGCGTGCTGGCCGGCGTGCTGTGGCAGTCGGCCAGCCTGCTGTTCGCCTCGTTCGTCGGCGGCATGAACGCCTACGACGCGATCTATTCCGGCTTCGCCATCGTGATCCTGCTGCTGATCTGGTTCTACATCGGCTGGCTGATCCTGCTGGTCGGCTGCCAGCTGGCGTACTACGTGCAGCATCCGGAGCAGCTCACGCCGACGCGGGTGGCGCCGTTCCTGTCCGGCCGCAGCGCCGAGGCGCTGGGCCTGGCGATCGTGGCGCTGGTCGGGCGGCGCTACATCGACGGCCAGGCGCCGCCGACCGAGGACGAGATCGCGCGCCAGCTCAACGGCAATCCCGACCACGTCGGCCGGGTGGTCGACGTGCTGCGCCACCACGGCGTGCTGGCGCACACCGACGGCGACGACAAGCCGCGCCTGCTGCCGGCGCGCGACCTGGACGCGCTGACGCTCGGCGAACTGTGGCTGATGATCCGGCGCGGCTTCGACCCGGCCGGCCGGCCGCGCGGCCGCGACGAGGTCGGCCGCCGCGTCGCCGCGCTGCTGGAGGACGCCGAAGGCGTGTTCGCCGGCAATCACGGCTCGCGCTCGGTGCGGCAGTGGCTGGTCGGCGGCAACGGCTAAACTGCGCACCTGTTTCGACACAACGGCATAACGAGGGGAATCATGGCGAAAGCGGAGGACAGACCCTGGCTCAAGGAGTACCAGCCGGGCGTGCCGGCGGAGATCGAGCTGGATGCTTATTCCTCCGTCGCCGACGTGCTG
>JACPFV010000014.1 GCA_016182805.1 Gammaproteobacteria bacterium | reverse complement strand
GTTCACCTCCTGCCTCCCTCGTGGTCTGAGGGGGCGAAAAGTAACGTCCCGCTGCGTCAACTCCGCCGGTTCGGCGTCAGCTCATCCGGTGGACCAATTTGACCCGGCCACAGGTGGACCAGTTTGGGTGGCCGCCGGGGAGAAACACGATCAAGGGCTGGCTGCGGGAGTCTGGCCGCGGCGAGATGAAATACCGGCGATCCACCGGACCCAAACTGATTGATGCCCACGCGCAGTGGTTGAAGCAGGCCCTGGACGTCGATAGCCGAAAGCCTCGCCGGGAGCGGCGCACCGCGCTGCGCTTGTGGACCCAGATGAAAGAGCAAGGCTTCACGGGCGACTACAGCCGCGTGACCGAATTCATCCGGGCCCGGCGCCGCGAAGCCGGCGCCGTCACGGCGCGCTCGGCCTACGTCCCGCTGACGTTTGCCTGGGGCGAAGCCTTCCAATTCGACTGGAGCGAAGAAGGCCTCGTCATTGGCGGCATCTGGCGCAAGGTGCAGCTGGCGCACATGAAGCTGTGCGCCTCGCGCGCCTTCTGGCTGGTGGCCTATCCCAGTCAGGGCCACGAGATGCTGTTTGATGCACACACCCGCTGCCTGACCGGTCTGGGCGGGGTGGCCCGGCGCGGCATCTACGACAACATGAAAACGGCCGTGGACCGTGTCCCGGCGAAGGACAAGACCCGCATCGTCAATGCGCGCTTCGCGGCGATGACCGCGCACTACCTGTTTGATCCCGATTTCTGCAATGTCGCCTCCGGCTGGGAAAAGGGGCGCGTCGAGAAAGGCGTGCAGGATGCGCGGCGGCGGATCTGGCAGGACGCGCTGGAGCAGCGCTTCGGCAGCTTCGCCGAGCTCAACGTCTGGCTGGCGACGCAGTGCGTCGAGGCGCGCAAGGCCGCGCATCCCGAGTTTTCCGGCATGAGCATCCAGGACGCCTGGGAGCGCGAGCAGCCGCACCTGATGCCGATGCCCACGCCCTTCGACGGCTACGTGGAAGTGCCGGCGCGCGTCTCCAGCACCAGTCTGGTCAGTGTGGCGCGCAATCGCTATTCGGTGCCCTGCCATCTGGCCGGGCATCGCGTCAGCGTGCGGCTGTATCCCGACCGCGTCGCCATCGTCGCCGACCAGAGCGTCGTGGCCGAGCACGTCCGCGTCGTGGACCGCGACCATGTCGTCTTCGACTGGCGGCATTACCTGCCGCTGATCGAACGCAAACCCGGCGCGCTGCGCAACGGCGCGCCGTTTGCCGATCTGCCGGAGCCCTTGCAGAAACTTCGCTCCGCGCTGCTGCGCCGTAACCGGTAACCCTGCGGCGTTCTGTTCTCCCGCGTGATGACCGGGAAAACTGGCTCCCGTTGGTTCACGACACGGGAGCGGGCAGATGGTGACGGGAATGGACGGCCGCCGGCGGCGGCACACGACGGACGAGCGGC
>JACPFV010000016.1 GCA_016182805.1 Gammaproteobacteria bacterium | reverse complement strand
GGAGACGCTGGCGACGGCGGAGACGCTGGACGACCTGCTGCGCGCGGTGCACCGGGCCGGCGCGCGCCGCGAAACGCCGCGGCCGCCGCGCGCGCCCGCGCTGCCGCGGGCGCCGGCGGCCTCGCCGCAGGAGGCGCAGACCCTGGCCGAGGTGCTCGACTGGCACGCGGCGGCGCACCCGGACCGGGTGCACGCGCACCTGCTCGCCGGCGGCGAGCACGACCAGCCGCTGACCTACGGCCAGTTGCGCCAGGGCGCCGGGCGCATCGCCGCCGGCCTTATGGCGCGCGGCCTGAAGCCCGGCCACAGCGTCGGCCTCATGCTGCCGACCGGCCGCGCCTATCTCGAAAGCTTCCTGGGCGTCCTGCTCGGCGGCGGCGTGCCGGTGCCGATCTACCCGCCGGCGCGCCTGTCGCAGATCGAGGACCACGTGCGCCGGCACGCCGGCATCCTCGACAACGCGCAGGCCGCGTTCCTCGTCACCGTGCACGAGGCCAAGCCGATCGCCCGCCTGTTGCGCGCCCAGGTCGGCACCCTGCGCGAAGTGGCGACGGCGCCGGACCTGGCCTCGGCGCAGGATTCGGTCGCCCGCGTCCCGTCGCAGGCGGACGATACCGCCCTGCTGCAATACACCTCCGGCAGCACCGGCAATCCCAAGGGCGTGGTGCTGACCCACCGCAACCTGCTCGCCAACATCCGCGCGCTCGGGCAGGTCGTGCGCCTTCGGCCGGACGACGTCTACGTGAGTTGGCTGCCGCTGTACCACGACATGGGCCTGATCGCGTCCTGGCTGACCAGCCTGTACTTCGGCCTGCCGTTCGTGCTGATGTCGCCGCTGGCCTTCCTGGCGCGGCCGCAGCGCTGGCTGCGCGCAATCCAGCACTATCGCGGCACGCTGTCGGGCGCGCCGAATTTCGCGTACGAGCTGTGTGCGCGGCGGATACCCGATGCCGAGCTGGAAGGACTGGACCTGAGTTCCTGGCGCGTCGCCTACAACGGCTCCGAGCCGGTCGGCGCGGATACCGTCGAGCGCTTCATCGCACACTTCGGCCGCCACGGCTTTTCCGCCGGCGCGATGATGCCGGCATTTGGCCTGGCCGAGTGCACGGTCGACCTCACGTGCACGCCGCCGGGACGCGGGCCGCTGGTCGACGGTGTGGAGCGGCAGCGTTTCATGGAAACCGGCGAGGCGCGGCCGGCCGCGCCGGCGGAGCGCCGCCCGCTGCGCTTCGTGAGCTGCGGGCCGCCGCTGCCCGGCCATGAGATCCGGATCGTCGGCGTCGCCGGCGGCGAACTGGGCGAGCGCGAAGAAGGCCGCGTGGAATTCCGCGGCCCCTCCGCCACGCCGGGCTACTTCCGCAATCCGGAGCAGACGCGGCGCCTGTTCCGCGACGGCTGGCTCGATACCGGCGACCTCGGCTACGTCGCCGCCGGCGAGCTGTACCTGACCGGCCGTGCCAAGGACCTCATCATCCGCGGCGGCCGCCACGTCCACCCGTACGAGCTGGAGCAGGCGGTGGGCGATGTCCCCGGCATCCGCCGCGGCTGCGTTGCGGCGTTCGGCGTGCACGATCCGCGCAGCGGCACCGAGCGCGTCGTCGTGCTGGCCGAAACCCCGCTCGCGCGGGAGCCGGAGCTGGAAGCCCTGCGGAGGCGCGTCAACGAGCGCTGCGTGCAGGTGTTGGGCGTGCCGGCCGACGACGTCGCGCTGGTGCCGCCGCGCACGGTGCTCAAGACCTCCAGCGGCAAGATCCGCCGCGCCGCCTGCCGCCAGCTCTATCAGGGCGGTGCCGCCGCCCTGCGCCGGCCGCCGTCCTGGGTGCAGCTCGCCCACCTGGGCGCCGGCGCGCTGCGCCCGGAACTGGGCCGCGCCGGCCGCTGGCTGGCGCAACGCCTGTTCGCCGCCTACGCCTGGCTTCTGCTGCTGGCGACGGCGCCCCTGATCTGGCTGACGGTGGTCGCCCTGCCGCAGCCGCGCTGGCGCTGGGCCGCGGCGCGCACGGCGGCGCGCCTGCTGCTGCGCGCCACCGGCCTGCCGCACGCCGGCGTCGGTCTGGACCGGGTGCCGCGCGCGGAGCGCTACATTGTGGTGGCGAACCACGCCAGCTACCTGGACGGCGTGTACCTGGCGGCCCTGTGGCCGCAACCGCTGCGCTTCGTGGTCAAGGCGGAACTGCGGCGGCAGTTCGTCGCCGGCACCTTCCTGCGGCGCCTGGGCGCCGAGTTCGTGGAACGCTTCGACCTGCGCCAGGGCGTCGCCGACACCGCGCATCTGGCGGACGCGGCCGTTTCCTGCGAACCGCTGCTGATCTTCCCGGAAGGCACGTTCACCCGCCGCGCGGGCCTGGCGCCGTTCCACCTGGGCGCATTCGCGGTGGCCGCGCAGTGCGGCCTGCCGGTGGTGCCGGTGGCGCTGCGTGGCACCCGTTCGGTGCTGCGTCCCGGCAACCTGCTGCCGCTGCGCCGGCCGGTCGCCGTGGTCGCCGGCCCGGCACTGCGCCCGGAGAGCGACGGCGGCTGGAAGGCGGTCCTGCGACTGCGCGATGCAGCCCGCGCCGCCATCCTGCGCCACTGCGGCGAGCCGGACCTCGGCGTCTGACGGCGCGCGAGAAAATGGATCGCACCGGTCGGGCCAGGTACCGGGGACTCCGCCCGGCGGCTACCCGCCCATGATCGCGTCGTAGACCTGATCGATCGCGTCCTGGATCAGCGGGCCGACCACGGGCAAATCGTCCATGCAGTTGTTCATGAACGGTTCGCACAGCGGAAAGCCGCCCTCTTCCGGCTCCGGCGTGTAGGTGCCGCTGTAGGTCACGCCGGGGGCGTCGCTGTAATCGCGCCAGGGGATCGTGTCCTGCTGGCGTACACCCGGCACGGCGTAGTTGCAGACGCCGTCGGCGAACAGGGTCTCCAGCTGTGCCCACTGATCGGCCGTGAAGGGAATGGCCTCGCCCGTGTCCTGCCCGGCGACGATCAAGGTGTAATCGTCGGGGTTCAAGGGCTTGAGCTGGCACTTCATCACGTCGTCGGTGATCGGGCCGCCCGCAACCTGCCGCGGCGTGGAGAACCGCCCCTGGATCAGCTCGGGACAGACATCGTCCAGCACCTTGTGGCCGGCGCCGTCGCTGCACTGGTCGTGGATGTCGGCCGGCTTGTTGGCGACGATCTTCTGTGCGCGCGGGTTGCCGCTGCCGTCCGCCTTGACCGCCGCCAGCCAGCGGTCCATCGCCGACAGCGCCTGGACCATGTAGTTCGGGTCGCCGATCAGCGGCGCCGGACCGCCCCACATCACGTGGTTGTTATGGTGGCCCTGCTCGCGGTCCAGGCGCCAGCGCGTCCACCAGGCGTGTACCACGTCGTGCGCGATGCCCGGGTCCGGGCCGGTGGCATTGATGATCGCCACCTGATCCAGGTTGTTGGTGCTGTTCACCGCGCCGCTGAGATAGGCGGCCTCGATCGAGGCGACATCGCCGAGCAGGCGCTCGCTGGTCGGATTGAAGTCGATGTCGAGACCGCCGATCTTGACGTTGAGGTCCACGAACTGGGCCGGCGTGATCTTGCCCATGCGCAGCGCGTTGAGACCGTACTGGATGCCGTCGTTCGCCGCGAAGAAACCACCGAAGCCGCGACCCGCCGCCACTTCCATCGGCGACCAGACTTCCGGAGGACGCGCGCCGAGCACGTTGATCATGTAGTCCATCAGGCCGCAGCGCACGCCGGTTGGATTGAAGGTCTTGTCATAGCGCTGTTCGGCCGGCACGCCGCCGTCGCAGTTGGTCGGACTGGTGGCACTCTTGAAGAACAGCTCGTCCGTGGTGATGGCGTTCAGGTGCGTGGCGTGGCCTTCGACGTCCGCGAACTGCTGCGGCGTCCAGACGATGCCCGCGCCCCACTTCGACGGGTCCTCGAAGTACAGCCGCATCAGGTGCAAGTCGGCGAACTGCGCGCCGGTGGACAGCGCGTCCGGATAGGCGCAGGTCGTGATCAGGCCGTCGTAGATGCCGGGGTAGGCGTTGGCCACGTGCTGCTGCGTGATCGAGCCGCCGGAGCAGCCGGTGCCCATGGTGTAGCGCAGTTCCCCGTACTGCTCGACCAGCCGTTCCTTGGCCATCATCAGGGATTCGGCCGCCGTGACCAGGTTGCAGTTGTGGCCGAGGTTGTCCAGCGCCGTGCTCATCACGGCGAAACCCTGGCCCAGCGCGACGATATAGCTCTGCTCGAACGCCGGATTGGATGGAATCGTGCCCGAGTAATCTTCGAGCGGCGCGCCGCCGGTGCCGTGGTCAGTGCCGCAGCTGCCGCCGTGCGTGACCAGCACCTTGCGGTTCCACTGGGCCTGCGGCGCCCAGGGCTCCCAGTCCTGGCCCGGCTGGAACAGGACCAGGATCTTGTACTCGTCTCGCGCCTGGTAGCCGCGCTCCTGGCGCACGATGAACGGCAAGGTCTGCCCGTTCTGCGTCGTGGTCGTGGCCACGTCGTCCGGCGGATTGCCCGGATCGTAGGGCTGCAAACCCGACGTGTTCCTGTCGGTGGACTTGTACAGCAGCGTGTACTCGGCCGGCTTGTTGCACTGCGGGTCGGACGAACCGTTGCCGCACTTCCAGGGCTGCACCTGGGGACCCGAGAAGATCGGGCCGCCGTTCGGGTGGTTGACGACTTTCACGCCCGGGCCGGCGACGCCGCCGAGCTTCACCCGCAGCAGGTTGTCGCCGAGCGCCAGGCCGGTCATGCGAACGATGTAGCGGCTTTCCGCATCCAGGCCGCCGTCGCCGGCGACCGCGCCGCGGTCGTTCACCAGGTCCACGGCTTCCGGCGAGACGCCCGGCGGCACCAGCACTTCAACCAGCACGTCGTCGCCGCTGACCAGGTCGGCGCGATTCGACAGCACCTTGATTTCCGCGGTGCCGACGGGCGGCAGCGTGTCGCAGGCGTCGCCGCTGCCATCGCCGTCGGCATCGGCCTGATCGGGGTTCGCCACGGCGGCGCAGTTGTCGCTCGCATCCGGGATGCCGTCGCCGTCCGTGTCGGCGGGCGGCGGCGTGTCGCAGGCGTCGCCGAGGCCATCCCCGTCGGCATCGGCCTGATCCGGATTCGCCACGGCGACACAGTTGTCGCTCGCATCCGGGATGCCGTCGCCGTCCGCGTCGGCGGGCGGCGGCGCGTCGCAGGCGTCGCCGAGGCCATCGTCGTCGGCGTCCGCCTGATCGGGATTCGCAGCGGCCGGGCAGTTGTCGACGGTGTCCGCAATGCCATCGGCGTCGGAATCGGCGGAGCTGACGCGGTCTGTCCTTTCGGCAGCGACATCGCTGCCGCAGGCCGACAGGCCCAGGAGCCAGGCAGCGGCCACGGCCGCCAGGATTGACTTTCTGAACATCGGGGACTCCCTCCAAGCTCGCTCCCGCCGCCTGTCATTCGAGCACCCGGCCGGTCAGGGTGCACCTATCGGACGTCAGGTCGCCTCATCGGCGGCAGGACCCCTGAATCATAATTCAAATTGGCGGCCGGTCCGCCGTGTCCGGTAGCGCCAGCGTCGGGTGCCGCGCACTCGCTCGGCGGCGCGCCGGCTCAGTCCCCGCTTCGGCCCCTACGTGGGCCTGCGCCGGGACGAGGCGCGCTATCCGCTCTCAGACGCCCTCGCCCTCCGTCGGGATGTGCAACAGCCGGCCGCAGTGCTTGCAGTGGATCGCGTCCGGGTCGTGCCGAGTGAGGCCGCAGTCCGGGCATTCGTAGCTGGTCTTGGACGCGACGAATACCGCCTGGATCAGCCGCACGAACAGCGAGACGCCGACGATCATGATGACCACGGCCAGCAGGCGGCTGGCGCTGCCGACCATGATGATGTCGCCGAAGCCGGTGGTGGTCAGCGTGGTGACGGTGAAATAGAGAGCGTCGACGTAGTTCCGGATCTTGTCGTTGACGTGCACCTGCAGCGCGTACACCGCCGCCGAGACCACGAACACGAACACCGCGAGGTTGGTCGCGGCGAACACGACCGGCTCGTGGCTGCGGAACCAGCGCGAGCGCGAGCGCAGGTCGTTGAGCACGCGGTACGAGCGCAGCAGCCGCAGCGCGCGCAACACGCGCAGGAAGATGAAATCGCCGCTGACGCTGGGCGCGAACAGCGACAGGATCACCGCCAGGTCGATGGCGGTGAGCGGCTGGATCAGGTACGCCGCGCGGTCGCGCGCCGTCCACAGCCGCGCCATCCACTCGGCCAGCAGGAACGCGCCGATGACGGCGTCCGCCACCAGCAGCCAGCGGCCGTGCTCGACGAAGGTCGTGGCCAGGAAGAACGCCACCAGCGCGATGTCCAGCGCCAGCAGCCACCAGCGCAGGCGCGTGGCGGCTGCGGTGCGGCCCTCGTACAGCTCGCGCAGGCGCTCCCGCACCATCGCGACCCAGCCTTGCTGCGCCTTCCTCTCGCGCCCTTCCGCCATCGCTCAGACGCCCGGCTCGGCCGGCTCCTTGGGCTCGCGCTCGGGCAACTCGGTGATGGTCGCTTCGGTCAGCAGCAGCACGCTGGCGACCGACACGGCGTTCTCCAGCGCGATGCGCGCGACCTTGGTGGGGTCGATGATGCCGACCTCAAACATGTTCACGTACTGCTTGGCGGCGGCGTCGAAGCCGATGTCGCCGCCCTCGGCCAGCATGCGCGCGACGACCACGCCGGCGTCGACCGCCGAGTTCTCGGCGATGGTGCGCGCCGGCGCCTCCAGCGCCCGGCGCAGGATTTGCAGGCCGGTCTTCTCGTCGCCCTCGGCCTGCGCCTCCTGCCGCGCCACCGCCTCGGTCGCGCGCAGCAGCGCCAGCCCGCCGCCGGCGACGATGCCTTCCGCCACCGCCGATGATGGTGGTGGTCTCGCGGTCGGCGATCGCGCGCTTGGCGCGGCCGAGCTGCGCGCCGCCAGGTTTTCCTCGGGGTCTTGCAGGTCCACCGCCTTGGCGATGGTGACGCCGTCGTTGCACACGATCGGCGCGCCCCACTTCTTCTGGATCAGGACCGACTTGGATTTCGGGCCGAGCGTGATGCGGACCGCGTCCGCCAGCCGTGCGGCGCCGCGCAAGATCTTCTCGCGCGCCTCGCTGCGGAAAAGGATCTGGGTGTGCGCCATGGATCGCCTCCTGGGTGGCGATTCATGCTCATCTGCCGCCGGCGCGGCCCGCATTGACCTGTATCAACGCCGGGCCATGGACAGCCCGGCCGGCGCCGCACCAGGGACGGTGGGAACCGCGTTGACAAAGATGGTTGGTCGAGGCGAGAGGGTGCGCCGGGAATTCACGGAGTGCCTAAACGGCACTCCGTGCCGGCGCACGGGCGGCCATGGATGGCCGCACCGGGCGCCGCACCATGGACGGTGGGAACCACGTTTTCAAAGCGGTTGGTCGGGGCGAGAGGATTTGAACCTCCGACCACCTCCACCCCAAGGAGGTGCGCTACCAGGCTGCGCTACGCCCCGACGGCGAGAACAACGACGAACTGCGGGCCGCGCATGTTAGCGGATGCGGCCTGGCCTGAAAAGGACGATGGATCGATTCAACGGTCCAGAAGCTTGAGCGCCGCTTCGAGGTCGGCGCGCATGCGCGCCAGCTCGACCTTGGACGGCTTGGCGCGCGCGGCCGACGGCGCCGGCGGCGAGCCAGCGGCGGGGGCGGCGGCGGGAGCCGGCGCAGGGGGCAACGCGGCCGGCGCCAGCGTGCGCGCCAGAGCCGGGATCACCGCCTTGGGCATTTCCTTGAGCCGCAGGCGTGCGCCGCCGATGGTGAAGCCCTGCTCGTACAGCAGGCTGCGGATGCGCCGCACCATCTGCACGTCCTCGGCCTGGTAGTAGCGGCGGTTGCCGCGGCGCTTGACCGGCCGCAGCTGCGGGAACTCCTGCTCCCAGTAGCGCAGGACGTGCGG
This sequence comes from Gammaproteobacteria bacterium, assembly GCA_016182805.1. Lineage (GTDB taxonomy): Bacteria > Pseudomonadota > Gammaproteobacteria > Nevskiales > Nevskiaceae > JACPFV01. The sequence continues at coordinate 6,613 of JACPFV010000016.1, read as the reverse complement.
CTTGACCGCGCACAGCTCGCTGACCTCGCCGATGGCGAAGTAACGCTTGTTGGGGATGTCCGGCAGCGGCTCGGCCTGGACGCTAGCTTGCGGACGCATCGGATTCGACTCTCAGGCGCAGTTTCTGTCCCGGCCGGAACGTCACCACGCGGCGCGCGGAGATCGGAATCTCCTCGCCGGTCTTGGGATTGCGCCCGGGGCGCTGGTTCTTGTCGCGCAGTTCGAAGTTGCCGAAGCCCGACAGCTTGACCTCCTGCCCGGCCTCGAGGCTGGCGCGGATCTGTTCGAAGAACAGGTCCACGAATTCCTTCGCCTCCCGCTTGTTCAGGCCCAGTTGTTCGAACAGCGCATCGGCAAGCTCAGCCTTGGTCAACGCCGCCATCGGAACTCCACCCTGAACCATGGATCAGATTCGAATTGAGGCCCCCAACTCGTCCGTCAGGCGGGATGCCACGGATTGCACGGAGGCATCCACTTCCTCGTCGGTTAGGGTGCGCGAATAGTCTTGAAAAATCAAGCCCAAAGCGATGCTTTTGCATCCATTAGGTAAACCCGCGCCGCGGTACACGTCGAACAGCCGGACCTCGCGCAGGTGCGCGCCGGCGGCGCGCCGCGCCACGGCGAGCACCGCCCCGGCCTCGACCTCCTCGCGCAACACCAGGGCAAGGTCGCGGCGCGAGCTGGGGAATTCCGACACCGGCTGCGCGCGCGGCACGCCGGCCGCGCGGACCGCCGCCCAGTCCAGCTCGCACAGGAGCGGCGCTGCCGGCAGGTCCAGCGCCCGCACCAGGCTCGGATGCAGCGCCCCCAGCCAGCCGACCGCCGAGTCGCCGATCCGGACCTCGGCGCTGCGGCCGGGATGCAGTGCCGGATGCTCCGCCTTGCGGCACGACAGCTTTGCCCCGACCAGCGCCTCCAGGTCGCCCTTCACGTCGAAGAAGTCCGCCGGGCGCGCTGCGCCGCCCCATTGCTCCGGCAGCGCCTCGCCGGCGACCAGGCCGCCCAGGCGCATGGTCTCGACGATCCCGCCCGGCCGGTCCTCGTAGCACGCGCCCAGCTCGAACAGGCGCACGCGCCTCTGCTGGCGCTGGGCGTTGTACAGCCACGCCGGGATCAGGCCGGCCCACAGCGTGGTGCGCATCGCCGACATGGTGTCGGCGATGGGATTGTCCAGCCGGATCGACGGCGCGCCGGGCGCGAGCCGCTCTTGCAGCTTCGGCTCGACGAAGCTGTACGTCACCGCTTCCTGGTAGCCGCGCGCTGCAAGGAAGTCCTTGACGCGGGCGGCGCTGCGCTCGCCCTCGCGCTGCGTCGCCGGCACCAGCTCGGCGGCGTACGGCTTGGCCGGGATGCGGTCGTAGCCGTACAGGCGCGCGACCTCCTCGATCAGGTCCGGCTCGATGGAAATGTCGTAGCGATGGCTCGGCACCGTCGCGGTCCAGGCGCCCTGCCCGGCGCGCTGCACGCCGATGCCCAGGCGCGGCAGCAGGCGTTCCACCTCGTCGGCGCCGATGGCATGGCCGAGCAGCGCATTCAGGCGCTCGTGGCGCAGATTCACGGTCGCCGCCGGCGGCTGCGCGCGGCCGGCGTGCGTCACCGGCCCGGCCTTGCCGCCGCAGATGTCGAGGATCAATTGCGTCGCCCGCTCCAAGCCCTCCCGTTGGATTGCCGGATCGACGCCGCGTTCAAAGCGGTAAATGGCGTCGGAGTGCAGCTTGTGGCGGCGCCCGGTGCCGGCGACCGCGGCCGGCGCGAAGCAGGCGCTTTCCAGGAACACCGCGGTCGTACGCTCCGACACCTCGGAATTCGCGCCGCCCATGACGCCGGCCAGGGCCAGGGGGCCGCGGTCGTCGGCGATGAGCAGTTCGCCCGCGTTCAGCTCGACAAGCTGTTGGTTGAGCAGGGTCAGCTTCTCGCCCTTCGCCGCGCGCCGCACACGCACCGCGCCGGCGAGGTTGGCCAGGTCGAAGGCATGCATCGGCTGGCCCAGCTCCAGCATCGCGTAGTTGGTAACGTCCACCACCGGATGGATGCAGCGGACACCGGAGCGCCGCAGCTTTTCGCGCATCCAGTCCGGCGTGCGCGCCTGCGGGTCGATGCCGGCGACGACGCGGCCGGCGTAGTTCGGGCAGTCTTCCAGCTTCTCGATTTCGACCTTGACCGACTCCGTCGCCGCGACCGCAGCCGGCGCGACGGCCGGCTTCTTCAGCGGGCGGTCGTACAGCGCCGCGATCTCGCGCGCCAGGCCCTGGACGCTGAGGCAGTCGCCGCGGTTGGGCGTGATTTCCAGCGCCAGTACCCGATCCTTGAGGTGCAGGTACTCGGCCAGCGGCGTGCCCGGCGCCGCGGTCTCGTCCAGTTCAAGCAAACCTTCGGACTTGTCGGCCAGACCCAGTTCCTTGGCCGAGCACAGCATGCCGGCGGAGTCGACGCCGCGCAGCCTGGCCGCCTTGATCTCGATTCCGCCGGGCAGCTTGGCTCCGACCCGTGCGGTGGGCGCAACCATGCCGGCACGGGCGTTGGCGGCGCCGCAGACGATTTGCAGGCGCTCGCGGCCGACATCGACCTCGCACACGCGCAGCTTGTCGGCCTGCGGGTGCGGACCGATCTTCTCGATGCGGCCGACGACGACGTGGTCCGGCTGCTCGGCCACGGCCGGCTCGATTTCCAGCTCCAGCCCGGCCATGACCAGGCGCTCGGCGATTTCCTTGGTCGTCGCGGGCACGTCCACCCATTCGCGCAGCCACAGTTCGGAGATTTTCATGGGTACGGTGCCTCAGGCGAATTGCTGCAGGAAGCGCAGGTCGTTGTTGAAGAACTGGCGCAGGTCGTCGACGCCGTAGCGCAGCATGGCGAAACGCTCCACGCCCAGGCCGAAGGCATAGCCGGTGTAGCGCTCCGGATCGAGGCCGACGGCCTTGAACACGTTGGGGTGGACCATGCCGCAGCCCAGCACCTCGAGCCAGCGCTCGCCCCAGCGAATATGGACATCGGCACCGGGCTCGACGAACGGGAAGTACGAGGGCCGGAACAGCACCTCCATCTCGCGCTCGAAAAAGCGCGACAGGAAGGTCATGAGATCGTACTTGAGGTCGGTGAACGTGACCTTTTCCGCCACGTACAGGCCCTCGACCTGGTGGAACATGGGGCTGTGCGTGCGATCGAAGTCGCAGCGGTAGACGCGGCCGGGGCAGATGATGCGGATCGGCGGCGTGCGGCCTTCCTTGACGTGGCGCTCCATGGTGCGGATCTGCACCGGCGAGGTGTGCGTGCGCAGCAGCATGGAGCCGCCGTTCACGTAGAAGGTGTCGGCCATCGCGCGCGCCGGGTGCAGTTCCGGGATGTTGAGCGCGCCGAAGTTGTGGAAGTCGTCCTCGATCTCCGGGCCGGACACCGACTCGAAGCCGAGATCGCCGAACAGTCGCTCGATGCGCTGGATCGTGCGCGTGACCGGGTGCAGGCCGCCGGCGGCCTCGCCGCGGCCCGGCAGCGTGACGTCGATCGCCTCCGCGGCGAGCTTCGCGTTCAGCTCGGCCTCCTCCAGGACGCGCTTGCGAGTGTCGAGCCAGCCGCCGACCGCGTCCTTGGCGCGGTTCACGCGCTCGCCGTAGGCCTTGCGCGCGTCCGGGGCCATGCCGCCGAGCTGCTTGAGCAGCTCGGTGATGCGGCCCTTCTTGCCCAGCCAGTCCACGCGCAGCTGCTCCAGCGCGCGCAGGTCCGCCGCCGCCTCGATCTCGCCGCGCGCGCGGCCCAACAGTTGTTCGATGTCGTCGCTCATGGTTCCGCCCTTGCGCACATCCCGCTCTCGCCCCCAATGTGGGGCTCGATCGGGACGGAAAGCGCCATGCGCTTTCCAGAATGAAAAAGGGGAGAAGGCTGGAAGCCCTCTCCCCTCTTTTGCAAACCCGAAAGGGTGCTTAGGCCGCCAGCTTGGCTTTCGCCTGGGCCGCCAGGGCGGAGAACGCAGCCTTGTCGTGCATCGCCAGGTCCGCCAGGACCTTGCGATCCAGGGCCACGCCCACCAGGGCGAGCCCGCGGATAAATCGGCTGTACGACAGGCCGTTCTCGCGCGCGCCCGCGTTGATGCGCTGGATCCACAGCGCGCGGAACTCGCGCTTCTTGACCCGGCGATCGCGGAACGCGTATTGACCGGCGCGCGTGACGCTCTGCTTGGCGGTCTTGATGAGGCGTGAGGCGGAGCTGTAATAGCCCTTCGCCTTCTTCAGGATTTTCTTGTGCTTGGCCTTGGTGATGGTACCGCGCTTGACACGTGCCATGGTTCGTCTCCCTGTGCCTTAGGCGTACGGCAACAACTGCCGGACTTCGGCGTTGTCGGACGGGTGCACCATGGTCGGGCCGCGCAGGTTGCGGATGCGCTTGGCCGCCTTCTTGGTGAGGATGTGGCGCTTGTGCGAGTGCGCGCGCTTGAAGCCGCCTTTGCCCGTGCGGGCAAAGCGCTTCTTCGCGCCCTTGTTGGTCTTCAACTTCGGCATTGCTGCTGCTCCTACGTCTAATGCTCCGGCAGGCAGCGTCCCGTATTGTCGGGAACGCGTTTGAACGGCCTGGCGTCGCTTGTGTAAAACCTTTCCGTTGCGTTCGCCGCCTACTTCTTCTTCGGCGACATGATCATCACGGACTGGCGCATCTCCAGCCGCGGCATCTGCTCGACGATAGCAAACTCGTCGAGGTCCTGGCGCACGCGTTCCATCAGGCGCGCGCCCAATTCCTGGTGCTGCATCTCGCGGCCACGGAAGCGGACCGTGACCTTGACCTTGTCGCCCTCTTCCAGGAACCGCGTCAGCGCCCGCAGCTTGGTCTGGTAGTCCGCCTCCTCGGTGGTCGGGCGGAACTTGACCTCCTTGACCTGGATCTGCTTCTGCTTCTTGCGTGCCGCCTGCAGCGCCTTGTCCTTCTGGTAGATGTACTTGCCGTAGTCCATGATCTTGCAGACCGGCGGCTCGGCATTGGGCGACACTTCGACGAGGTCAAATCCTTCTTCTTCGGCTTTGCGGATCGCATCATTGGTCATCATGATGCCGATCTGCTGGCCGTTGGATCCGATGACACGGACGCGCGGCGCATTGATCTCGTGGTTGCGCCGGTCCTCACGTTCCTGAGCGATGAGCAAATCCTCCAAAAACAAGCCGGTTTACGGGCTCGGCCCGCATCCTGTCGGGCAAAGCCCGCGCCCCGGATTCGATCCGGAGCGCGAAAGAGGGCGAATTCTATAGAGGCGGGGGCGGACTCTCAAGCCTGATGCAGGGCGGCCGTCCGGGCGTGCGACTGGATGTAGTTCAGCGCCCGGTCCAGGGTGATGGCTTTGCTGAAGAACCAGCCCTGGCCGTACTGCACGCCGAGGGACGACAGGATCTCCGCCTCCATCCCCGTTTCCATGCCCTCGGCCAGCACGTCCATGCCCAGGTCGGAGCCCAGCGCCGCGATCGCGCGCACGATCTTGCGCGTCGAGTCGCTCTTGGCCACTTCCTTCACGAACGCCCGGTCGATCTTGAGCATGTCCACCGGAAAGCGGTTGAGGTAGGACAGCGAGCTGTAGCCGGTGCCGAAGTCGTCCAGCGCCAGCTTGAGGCCGATCTGCTTGCAGCGGTTGAGCACCGACACCGCCAGGTCGAAGTTGTGGATCAGCAGCGTTTCCGTCACTTCCAGCTTGAGGCGCTCCGGCAGGATGCCGTTGGCGGTCAGCGCCTGCGCGATGACGTCGAACAGCTGCGGGTCGCGGAACTGGCGGCCCGACAGGTTCACGCCGACGAACAGCGGCGACAGGCCGGAGTCCTCGCAAATGTCGTCGAAGCGATGCAGGTGCGCGCAGGCGGTGGCGATGGTCCAGTGGCCGATCTTGGTGATGAGGTCGGACTGCTCCGCCACCGGAATGAACTCCATCGGCGGCACGTAGCCGCGGCCGGGGCGATTCCAGCGGATCAGCGCCTCGAAGCCGGCGGGCGTACCGAACGGCAGGCGCACGATGGGCTGCAGGTGCAGCTCGAACTCGCCGTCCTCCAGCCCCTTCTGCATCGCCTGGACCAGGTCCAGGCGCTCCAGCGCCACGCGCCGGTCGTCGGTGGCCGACGGCTCGGCCGCGCCCACGATCGCCACCGGCTTGGGCGGCTCGCCGGGGAAGCGGCCGGCCGCCAGCGCCGCGCGCAGGCGCTTGATGATGACCCGCATCAGGTGCCGCATCAGCGGGTCGGACTCCTGCACGCGGTCGGACAGGTATTCGCGCGTGATGACGATCAGCGTCGCCGGCTCGACCGCGGTGGCGCTCGCCGAGCGCGGCAGGTCGTCGATCAGGGCCATCTCGCCGAAGATGTCGCCGGGCTCCAGGGTGGCGACCACGCCGCGCCTGCCGCCGGGGTTCTTCCAGATCTCGATGAGCCCCGACTCGATCACATAGGCGCAGGCGCCCGCCTCGCCTTCCTGGAATACACTCTCGCCCGCCTTCACCGCCCGACGAAAACGGTCATCGCTCATTGTCCACGCGCCTGTTCGTTATGGCGTCAACATAGCCGCCTTGATACCCCCGCGCATGGGACAGGATATCCCGGCCACCGCGGACTTGCACCGCGGGCGGCGCGGGTCGTCAGCCCTCCCGCAACGC
>JACPFV010000012.1 GCA_016182805.1 Gammaproteobacteria bacterium | reverse complement strand
TCTGGCGGCTGATGCGGTTGAGCTTGTTGATCGTCTCGATCATGTGCACCGGGATGCGGATGGTGCGCGCCTGGTCGGCGATCGAGCGCGTGATGGCCTGGCGGATCCACCAGGTGGCGTAGGTCGAGAACTTGTAGCCGCGGCGGTACTCGAACTTGTCCACCGCCTTCATCAGGCCGATGTTGCCTTCCTGGATCAGGTCCAGGAACTGCAAGCCGCGGTTGGTGTACTTCTTGGCGATGGAGATCACCAGGCGCAGGTTGGCCTCGACCATCTCCTTCTTGGCGCGGCGGGCCTTGGCCTCGCACACGCTCATGCGGCGGTTGATCTCCTTGATCTCGTCGATCGGCAGCAGGTTCTCCTGCTCCATCGTGGCAAGCTGCTCCTGCAGCGCCTTGACCTCGTCGCCGTGCTTGGCGAGGCCCTTGACGTACTTCTTGCCGCTGCGCAGCAGCTTGGCGACGAAGTTCTTGTCGGCGGAGTGGCCGGGGAACTTCTCCAGGAACTCCTGGCGCGGCATGCCGGCCTCGATCACGCACAGGCGCATGATGTTGCGCTCGGCGGCGCGGATCAGCTCGACCTTGGCTCGCAGGTTGCGCGTTATCTCGTCCACGATCTTGGGCGAGAGGCGGAAGGTCATCAGGTGCTGCGCCAGCGCCTCGCGCTTGGCCAGGGTCTTCTTGTCGTCGCTGCCGATCTCTTCCAGGGCCTTCCAGACCTTGTCGTACAGCTTTTGCAACTCGGCGAAGTTGCGCGCGACCTCTTCCGGGTCCGGGCCGGTCGGCTCGGCTTCCTCTTCCTCGCCCTCGCCGTTCTCGCCTTCCTCCTCGTCCTCTTCGTCCTCTTCGCCGAACGCCTCCGGCATCTCGTTTTCGGCGGCCGGCTCGGCGTTGGGATCGAAGAAGCCGACGACGACGTCGGCCAGGCGCTTCTTGCCGTCCTTCACCGCGTCGTACGCCTCGATCAGGATGGCCGTGGTTTCGGGATACAGCGCCATCGCGTAGAAGGCCTCGTTGAGGCCCTCCTCGATGCGCTTGGCGATGCGGATCTCGCCCTCGCGGTCGAGCAGCTCGACGCTGCCCATCTCGCGCATGTACATGCGCACCGGGTCGGTGGTGCGGCCGAACTGGTCGTCCAGCGCCGCCAGCGTCGCGGCGGCTTCCTCGACCTCGTCCTCGTCCTCTTCGGCGGCCGCGGCGGCGGGCTCGGCCAGCAGCAGGGATTCCTCATCCGGCGCCTCGTCGTGCACCGTGATGCCCATGCTCTGGATCATGCCGATGATGTCTTCGATCTGCTCGGTGTCCACGATCTCCGGCAGATGGTCGGCCACCTCGGCATACGTCAGATAGCCCTTCTCCTTGCCGCGGGCAATGAGGGCCTTCATTTGGGATTGCTTTTCCAGACTCATGGGACTCGAGGGGCAATGGGACGGCAACCGGGCCGCACGGAACTTGACAGTATACCGTATGTCGGCCCATCAGGCAGCCGGCGGCGGGCGGTCGGCCAACTGCCGGCTGATGGAGTCCAGCTCCCGCAATTCGCCGGCACTGAGGTCGCGGTCGCGCGCCGCCGTAACCAGGGCCTGCGCACGCGCGCGCAGCGCCTTGTTCGTTAGATGGGCGACCGCCTCCTGAAATTCCCGCGCGATCGCCGCCTCGTCCAGGTCGATGGGGGCCGCCAGCAGCCTTTGCAAGGCCGCGCCGCGGGGCGTGTCGCGCCACCGCTCCAGGAGCTGGGCCGCGGTGGCTTCCGGGTGCTCGCGGAACCGGTCCAGGACCTCGATCAGCAGGCTCACGCCGGGCGCGTCGGACTGCGCCAGCATGTCCGGGCTTTCGACCGCGCCGGCCAGATCCGGGCGCTCGAGCAGCAACTGGAGGGCGCGCTTGACCGGGCGCGCCGCACCGGCCTCGGGCGTCGCGGCCGGGGCGGCGGCCGTCTCCGCCGACGCCGTCTTCTTGTCCGCGACGGCGGCTTCCAGGTCGGCGCGCGACAGGCGCGTGAGCTTGACCAGCTCGTCCAGGATCAGGCTGCGCAGCGCGCCCTGGCGCATGCGCGCCAGATGCGGGCGCGCCAGGGCGGACAGGCGGGCGCGGCCGTCCACCGTCGACAGGTTCACCTGCCGCGAAAGCTCATTGAGCAGGAAGGCGGACAGGGTCGGCGCCCGGTCCGCGCGCCGGCGGAATTCGTCGGCGCCGATCTCCTGCACCAGCGTGTCCGGGTCATGGCCCTCGGGCAGAAACATGAAGCGGAACTCGCGGCCGTCCTGCGCCTCCGGCAGCGCCTGCTCCAGCGCGCGCCAGGCGGCGGAGCGGCCGGCGCGGTCGCCGTCGAAGCAGAACACCACCTTGCCGGTGCTCTTGAACAGCAGGTTCAGGTGTTCGCGGCTGGTGGCGGTGCCGAGCGTCGCGACCGCTTCCGGGATGCCGTGCTGGGCCAGCATGACCGCGTCCATGTAGCCCTCGACCACGATCAGGTACGGCAGCGCCGACTTGGACGACTGCCGCGCCTCGTACAAACCGTACAGGTTGCGGCTCTTGTCGAACAGCGGCGTTTCCCGCCCGTTCAGGTACTTGCGCGGGTCGTCGTCGCCCGGCAGCACGCGCCCGCCGAAGGTGATGATGCGCCCGCGGATGTCCCGCACCGGGAACATGATGCGGTTGCGGAAGAAATCATAGACTCCGCCGTTGTCCTTCTGAACGAGCAGGCCGGCCGTCACCGCGTGCGCCGGCTCCTGGAACTGCCGTGCCAGGGAGTCCCAGCCGGCCGGGGCGTAGCCGATGCCGAAACGCTTGGCGGTTTCGCCGGACAGGCCGCGGCTCTTCAGGTAGTCGATCGCCGGCTGGTGTCTGCGCAGCTCGCCGCGGTAGAAACGCTCGGCCGCGGCCAGGGCGTCCAACGGGCCATCCAGCACCAGGCGCTCGAAACCGCCGCCCTCGCGCGGCACTTCCAGTCCGGCGCGCTTGGCCAGCTCCTCCACCGCCTCGACGAAGGGCAGGCGGTCGTACTCCATGAGGAAGGTGATGGCGCTGCCGTTCTTGCCGGAGCTGAAGTCGAAGAACATCTGCTTGGCCGGCGAGACGAAGAACGAGGGCGTCTTCTCGTTCGTGAACGGCGACAGGCCGCGGTATTCCTTGCCGGCGCGCTTCAACTCCACGCGCGCGCCGATCAGCTCGACGATGTCCGTGCGGTCGAGCAGGTCCTTGATGAAGGAATCGGGGATGCGGCCTTTCAAACGCGACTCGGACGACGGTGGGGACTCGATTCTATGTCGGCCCCGCCCGGCCGGCGGTTCAGCCGAGCTTGGCCTTGACCAGCCCGGACAACTTGCCCATGTCGGTGCGGCCGGCGACCTTGGGCTTCAACCAGGCGATGACCTTGCCCATGTCCTTGGGGCCGGCGGCGCCGGTCTCCCGGATCGCCTGGGCGATGAGGGCGGCAACCTCGGACTCGCCCAGCGCCTGCGGCAGGTAGCCGGACAGGATCCCGATCTCCGCCGCTTCCTTGTCCGCCAGTTCCGGGCGGCCGCCGCCGCGGAACTGCTGCTCGGAATCGCGGCGCTGCTTGACCATCTTCTCGATCAGGGACAGCGTCGTGGCCTCGTCCGGCTCGGCGCCCTTGTCCGCCTCGTACCTCTTGATCTCCGCCAGCAGCATGCGCACGGTGGACAGGCGCAGCGCGTCGCCCGCCTTCATGGCGGTTTTCATGTCCTCCTGAACACGCTGCTTTATCACGGACATCGGCGGCTTGCTGTTTCGGAAACTCGCGGCCATGGACGGCCGCGGCTTTTCAGGACGACACCACGACCCGTGTTGGGCCGCGCGGTTAAAACATGCGATTACGGGGGCCCGTATCGCGCGACTGGCGCTTGGCCTGGCGCTTGACCGCGGCGGCGCGCTTGCGCTTGCGTTCCTGGCTCGGCTTTTCGAAGTACTCGTGCTTGCGCACGTCGGTCAGCACACCGGCCTTTTCGCAGGTGCGCTTGAAGCGGCGCAGGGCCACTTCGAAGGATTCGTTCTCGCGAACTCGGACGCTCGGCATCACAACCACTCTTTAGGTGGGCAGAAGGGGCGGGGATTCTAATGGCGTGGCCGCAAATTTTCCACTTTCGGGTCCGACCGCCGCCGCGCGCTTGATTCCGGGATGGCGAGCCTCGAAACTCCGCGGCCATGGCCATCCTGGGCATCGAATCCTCCTGCGACGAGACTGCCGTCGCCGTTTACGACGGCGCGCGCGGCCTCCTGTCGCACGTCCTGCACAGCCAGGTCGCCCTGCACGCGCAGTACGGCGGCGTGGTGCCGGAGCTGGCCTCGCGCGACCACGTGCGCCGCATCGTGCCGCTGACCCGGCAGGCGCTGGCGCAGGCCGGCGTCGAATTGGCCGACATCGAGGCGATTGCCTACACCGCCGGCCCCGGCCTGATCGGCGCGCTGATGGTGGGCGGCGCCGTCGCCGCCGGCCTCGCGCTGGCGGAGAACCGGCCGCTGGTGCCGGTGCACCACATGGAAGGGCATTTGCTTGCGCCGATGCTGGAAGAACGCCGGCCGGAGTTCCCCTTCCTCGCCCTGCTGGTTTCCGGCGGACACACCCTGCTGGTGGCGGTCGCCGGCGTCGGCCGTTATGAAATCCTGGGCGAAAGCCTGGACGACGCGGTCGGCGAGGCCTTCGACAAGACCGCCAAGCTGCTGGGCCTGCCCTATCCCGGAGGACCGGCGCTGGCGGCGCTGGCGCAGCGGGGCCGGCCAGGCCGCTACGAGTTCCCGCGGCCGATGACCGACCGGCCGGGCCTGGACTTCAGCTTCAGCGGCCTCAAGACCGCGGTGCTGACCGCCCTGCCGGCGCAGCCGTCCGAACAGGACAAGGCCGACCTCGCGCGCGGCTTCGAGGAGGCGGTGGTCGAGACCCTGGCCGTCAAATGCGGGCGCGCGCTGGACGCAACGGGCGCACGGGGCCTGGTGGTGGCCGGAGGCGTCGGCGCCAACAAGCGCCTGCGCGCGGAGCTGGACGCCCTGGCGCGCCGCCGCGGCGTCGGCCTCTATTTTCCGCGCGGGGAGTTCTGCACCGACAACGCCGCGATGATCGCCTACGTGGGCTGGGTCCGGCGTGGCGAGGCGCGGCCGGCGGTCGGCGCCATCGAGGCGCGCGCCCGCTGGCCGTTGACCGAGCTGCAACCTCCGAAGGGAAGCTAGACGATGGACATCATCCAGATCCGCGGCCTCAAGCTCGAGGCCGTCATCGGCGTGCATGCCTGGGAGCAACGCCTGCCGCGCCCCTTGCTGCTGGACCTGGAACTGGCCACCGACGCCCGCCGCGCCGCGACGCGCGATGAGCTGGCCGACGCCGTGGATTACGCGGCCGTGGTCGCGGCGGTGTGCAAGCTGGCGACCGAGTCGCGCTACAAGCTGCTCGAGACGCTGGCCGAGGCGGTGGCGCGCCTGCTGGTGACGCAGTTCGGCGTGGCGCGCGTGAAGGTCACGGTGCACAAGCCGGGCGCGGTGGCTGCGGCGCAGGATGTCGCGGTGACGATCGAGCGCGCGCGGGCGGATTACCCGGCGTAGACCCTCATCGCATCAACCGGCCGCAACCAGGGCCGCAGCGAAAGCGGCCAGACTGTCGTAAACCTCGACGCCGGCGAGGTCGGCGCCGTGCTTCCTCTCCGTCTCGGCGCCGTTGCCGGTGCGCACCAGCACCGGCCGCGCCTTGGCGGCGCGCGCGGCCTCGATGTCGCGGAAGGAGTCGCCCACCACCGGCACCTTGTCCAGGCTCACACCCATGCGCCGCGCGATGTCCAGCAGCATGCCCGGCTTGGGCTTGCGCTTGGCCGAGGCCTGGTCGGGGTGATCCGGCGCGAAGGCGATGGCGTCGATGCGCCCACCCAGCTCGGCGACGCTGCGCTGCATCCGGTCGTGGATGGCGAATAGCGCGTCGTAGTCCATGTAGCCGCGGCCGATGGCGGACTGGTTGCTGGCCACGAACACGCGGTAGCCGGCGTGGCACAGGCGCGCGATCGCCTCCAGGCTGCCGGGAATCGGCTTCCACTCGGCCACCGACTTGATGTAATCGGGCGAGTCCTCGTTGATGACGCCGTCCCGGTCGAGAATGACGAGCTTCACCGCAGGCTATCCCGGCAGGCAGGAAATATCCGCAATGCTACGGCACAGCTTGTCCAGCCGCCGCAGCAGGGCGACGCGGTTGGCGCGCAGATCCTCGTCCGGCGCCATCACCATGACCTTGTCGAAGAACGCGTCCACCGGCGGCTGCAACTGCGCCAGGCTGCGCAGGCCGCCGGTGTAGTCGGCGCGCTCGGCCGCGCTGTGCACGGCGCCGTCCAGGCGTTTCATCGCCTCGTACAGTCCGTGCTCCTCCGCCTCGCGGAAGTGGTCCGGACGGATCTCGATGTCGCCCTCGCCGGCCTGCTTGAGGATGTTGCGGATGCGCTTGTGCGCGGCGGCCAGGTGCTCGGATTCCTTCATCGCCTGGAAGCCGCGCACCGCCTCCACCCGCGCCGCGAAATCGAGCGGGCGCGCGGCGCCGGTCGCGGCCACGGCGTTGAACACCTCCACCGCTACGCCCTGCTCGGCGAGCAGGCCGCGCAGGCGCTCCAGCATGAAGTCCCAGAGATCCTGGACCATTTTTTCGTCGCGCCGACCCGCCGAAGCGCCAGGCGCAAGTGCCGGCGACGATTTGAGCTTCTCATGGACGCCGGCCGGCTGCTGCTCCAGGGCGCGCGCCAGCAGGGCGCGCAGGTCCAGCGCGAGCTGGCCTTCGATGCAGATGCGCAGCACGCCCAGCGCCGCGCGGCGCAGAGCGAAGGGGTCCTTGCTCGCCGTCGGCTTTTGCCCGATGGCGAAGATGCCCGCCAGGGTGTCGAGCTTGTCGGCCAGCGCCAGTATCTGGCCCGGGCGCGTGGACGGGATCGGCCCGCCGGCCTGGGTCGGCTGGTAGTGCTCGCGGATCGCCTGCGCCACCGCGGCGCCCTCGCCGCTAGCCTGGGCGTAGTAGCCGCCCATGATCCCTTGCAGCTCCGGGAACTCGTAGACCATGCGCGTCAGCAGGTCCGCCTTGGCCAGCTCGGCGGCGCGCGCGACGACGGCCTTGTCCTCGCCCAGCTCCGCGGCGACGTGCACGGCAAGCTGCATCACGCGCTGCGCCTTGGCGCCGGTGGAGCCGAGATCCTTCTGGAACGTGACCTTGTCCAGACCCGGCGCGAACTCGGCCAGTTTCTTCTTGCGGTCCTGCTCCCAGAAGAACAGCGCATCGCTCAGGCGCGGGCGCACCACGCGCTCGTTGCCGGCGACGACCTGCTTGAAGTCCTTCGACTGGATGTTGGAGACGGTGATGAAGAACGGCAGCAGCTTGCCGTCCTTGGCGAAGACGGGGAAATAACGCTGGTTGTGCTCGATGGTGGAGATGATGACTTCCGGCGGAAGCTGCATGAAGCGCTGCTCCATGCGGCCGCCGATCGCCACCGGCCACTCGACCAGCGCGGTCACTTCGTCCAGCAGCTCCTCGGTGATGCGTGCGGCGCCCTTGAGCTTCTTGGCCTCGGTCTCGATCTGCCGCTTGATCTCGGCCTTGCGCGAAGTGAAATCGGCCCAGACCTTGGCCGCCTTCAGCTTCTTCTCGTACTCGGCGGGGGATTTGAGCGCAATCGCGCGCGGCGCGTGGAAGCGGTGGCCGTACGTCTTGTTGCCGGCCTTGAGGCCGAAGCGCTTGAGCGGGACGACTTTCGCACCGAACACGCAGACCAGCCACTGCACCGGGCGCACGAAGGTCTCCTCGCCCCCGCCCCAGCGCATGCGCTTGGGCACCAGCTCGTCCATGCTCTTGAGCGTTTCCTCGAAGATTTCCGGGATCAGCTCGGCGGTCTTGCGGCCCTTTTGCGTGGCGCGATACACGAGCCAGGCGCCCTTGTCGGTCTCCAGCTTTTCCAGCTTGTCGAAGTCCACGCCGCAGGACTTGGCGAAGCCCAGCGCCGCCGGCGTCGGCTGGCCGTCCTTGAAGGCGGCGGCCAGCGCCGGGCCGCGGCGCTCCACCGACTGATCGGCCTGCTTGGCGGCGACGTCCTCGATCAGGACCGCGATGCGGCGCGGCGTGGCGAACGCCTTGCCGATGCCGATGCTCACGTTGCGCTTCGCCAGGCCGCCGGCAATGCCCTTGCCCAGGGCCTCCGACAGCGGCCCGACGTAGCGCGCCGGAAGGTCTTCGGCGCCAATCTCGATCAACAGGGACGGGTTCATCGTCTTATGCCGCTTTCAGCATCGGGAAGCCCAGCTTCTCGCGGGCCTTGAAATAGGCTTCGGCGCAGGTGCGCGCCAGCGTGCGCACGCGCAGGATGTAGTTCTGGCGCTCGGTGACGGAGATCGCCTGGCGCGCGTCGAGCAGGTTGAAGGCGTGCGAGGCCTGGATCACGCGCTCGTACGCCGGCAGCGGCAGGCCCAGCTCCACCAGCTTCTGCGACTCGGCCTCGGCCACCTTGAAACGCTCGAACAGCGCGGCGGTGTCGGCGTGCTCGAAGTTGTAGGAGGACTGCTCCACCTCGTTCTGGTGATACACGTCGCCGTAGGTGACGACACGCCCGCCGGCGTTGGACCAGACGAGATCGAACACCGACTCCTTCTTCTGGATGTACATCGCCAAGCGTTCCAGGCCGTAGGTGATCTCGCCCGACACCGGCTTGCACTCCAGGCCGCCGACCTGCTGGAAATAGGTGAACTGCGTGACCTCCATGCCGTTGAGCCACACCTCCCAGCCCAGGCCCCAGGCGCCCAGCGTGGGCGACTCCCAGTTGTCTTCGACGAAGCGGATGTCGTGGGTCAGCGGGTCGAAGCCGAGCAGGCGCAGCGAGTCCAGGTACAGGTCCTGGATGTTGGGCGGGCTCGGCTTCATCAGCACCTGGAACTGGTAGTAGTGCTGGAGACGGTTCGGGTTCTCGCCGTAGCGGCCGTCGGTGGGACGGCGGCTGGGCTGCACGTACGCCACGTTCCAGGGCTCCGGGCCGATCGCGCGCAGGAAGGTCGCCCAGTGGAAGGTGCCGGCGCCCATCTCCATGTCCATGGGCTGGACGATGACGCAGCCCTGCCGCGCCCAGTACATCTGGAGCTTCAGGATCAGGTCCTGGAAGGTCAGTAGATTCTTAGCCGCCATGAGGCGCGAGCCTTGTGGTGACGCGTCTTGCGCGATGTGCGCGCGAGTATAGCGAACGGCCCGCGGTCGTACCCCTATACTGCCCCGCTGGGGAAGCGGAGGAACCGTTCCGATGCGGAAGGAAACAGCGGCTCTGGCACTGGCGCTGGCCGTGACGGTCGCGGCGCGAGCGGCGGGTGCGGAGGACGCGACGGCCGCCAAGGCGGCGATGCAGGCCGGCAACTACGCCGAGGCGTACTGCATCTGGCGCGCGCTGGCCGAGGACGAGCATGCCGAGGCGCAGTTCAACCTCGGCTGGCTCTACCACAACGGCTACGGCCTGGTCATCGACGACGTCGAGGCGGCGCGCTGGTGGGAGCTGGCCGCGCAGCAGGGCCACCGCGACGCCCTCGCCGCGCTCGGCAACCTCTACCAGTTCGGTGGCCGCGACGTGCCGCGCGACGGCGTCCGCGCCCTGGACTACTTCCTGCGCGCGGCGCGCGCCGGCGACGAGGACGCCGCGCTGGTCGTGCGCACGCTGATCGCGCGCAACGATCCCTCGGTGCGCGAGCGCAGCGTCGAGTTGATTACCCAGCACACGCAAGCGCTCGGCGCGCCGCTGGAAGTGGCGGTGGACCGCGCCAACGTACGCAAGGGTCCCGGCACCGAGCACGCGTCGGGAACGGTCCTGGGCATGGGCGCGCCGCTGGTGGAGGTGTCGCGGCGCGGGCAGTGGGTGCAGGTCGGCATCGTCGCCAGCGGCCAGACCGGATGGCTGCGGTCGCGGCTGGTGCGCGTGCCGATGGCGCCGCCCGGCGGCTGGCCGAGTGCGCAGAACCGGCGGTGAGAAATGCAGGCTAGCGACTCGGCTCCACCGCCTTCATCGAGTGACGCGAGTAGCCGCGCCGGTCCAGCGGCGGGCGCTTGATCGGCGCTCCGGTTTTCACCGTGACGATGCGCGCGACGTAAGCCTGCGTCTCCTGCGGCGCGCGCGGCGCAACGCGCAGCCAGGAGTCCACCGGCGGCGGCGTCTGCGCATGCGCGCGCAGCACGCCGCCGAGCCCGGCGTTGTAGCTGGCGAAGGCCAGCAGCAGTTGCTCCTCGTCGGCCAGCGCATCCCATACCGGCTGGCGGTACAGGTAGCGGTCGTAATAGATGCCGGCGGCGATGTTCCAGCGCGGGTTGTCGATGTCCACGAAATGCGGGTTGGCGGCGCGGATCTCGGCGAAGGTGGACGGCAGGATCTGCATCAGCCCGACCGCGCCGGCCACGCTGCGCGCCCTCGGCTCCAGGTTGGACTCGGTGATCGCCTGCGCCTTGAACCACAGCCAGTCGAAATGCGGGCCGAAGTAGTGCTTGGCGTATTTCTGGAACAGCGGGTCGTACTCGCGGCTCCAGCGCAGCGAATCCACCGGCTCGACCGCCGGCGCCGCGCCGGCGGCCAGCGCGAGCAGCAACGCCCCCGCGCGCGCCAAGCGCATCAGTTGAGCGACAGGCCGATGATGAGGCCCATGCAGATGCCGGAGCCGATGAAGATGCCCATCACCGCCAGGCCCACCGCCACGTTTCCCGCCTTCAGCTCGTCGCGGATCTTGAAGCCCATGATGTTGGAGAACAGGCGCCCCGCCATCCAGCTGCCGATCAGCCCGAGCGCTCCGCCGACGCAGGCGTAGGCCAGATTCAGGATTACCGGATCCCACTCGCTCATGCTCTCCCCCAGGCTTGTGTTTGTTCGCTACAACGGCACGCAGTATAGAATGCCGTTTCGCCGTAGCCGCCATGTCTCCGTGGACGGTTTTGGTGCGCACCAACTATGTGCGTAAGCGCACCATTTTGGTTCACGCGCGAGCCAAAACCCGCCGCCCAGCAAGGACGAGGCGCTGGCATGTTTTCTGCGTCAAAGGGGCGCATCGCACGCTGCACGAGCGGCGGCTGCGCGCATCCTTTTTTCCCACTTCCCGCCTAGGAGACCACGATGTCGGGGCAAGATGTTTTGAAAACGATCAAGGACAAGGGGGTCAAGTTCGTCGACTTCCGCTTCTGCGATACGCGCGGCAAGGAACAGCATGTGACCGTGCCTTCGCACACCGTCGACGAGTCGGTGTTCACCGAAGGCAAGATGTTCGACGGCTCGTCCATCGCCGGCTGGAAGGGCATCAACGAGTCCGACATGATCCTCATGCCGGAGTCCAGCACCGCCAAGCTCGACCCGTTCTCCGAAGAGCCGACGCTGATCCTGACCTGCGACGTGTGGGAGCCGGCCACGATGCAGGGCTACGGCCGCGACCCGCGCTCGCTGGCCAAGCGCGCCGAGGCCTACCTCAAGAGCACCGGCATCGCCGACACGGGCTTCTTCGGCCCGGAGCTTGAGTTCTTCATCTTCGACTCGGTGCGCTGGGATTCCGGCATGTGGGGCTCCTACGCCCACATCGACTCCGAGGAAGCGCCCTGGAACACCGGTAAGGAATACGAGCACGGCAACAAGGGCCATCGCCCGCCGGTCAAGGGCGGCTACTTCCCGGTGCCGCCGGTCGACAGCCTGCAGGACATCCGCAACGCGATGTGCCTGACCCTGGAAGAGATGGGCATTTCGGTCGAAGTGCACCACCACGAGGTGGCGGCGCCCGGCCAGTGCGAGATCGGCACCAAGTTCAACACGCTCGTCAAGAAGGCCGACGAGATGCTGACCTACAAGTACGTGCTGCAGAACGTCGCGCACAGCTACGGCAAGACCGTGACCTTCATGCCCAAGCCCGTCGTCGGCGACAACGGCACCGGCATGCACGTGCACCAGTCGCTGTCGAAGGACGGCAAGAACCTGTTCGCCGGCGACAAGTACGGCGGCCTGTCCGAGACCGCGCTGTACTACATCGGCGGCAGCCTCAAGCACGCCAAGGCGATCAACGCGTTCACGAACTCCACCACCAACAGCTACAAGCGCCTGGTGCCGGGCTTCGAGGCGCCGGTCATGCTCGCCTACTCGGCGCGCAACCGCTCCGCGTCGATCCGCATTCCCTGGGTCAGCAGCCCGAAGGGCCGCCGCATCGAGGTGCGCTTCCCGGACGGCATGAGCAACCCGTACTTCGCCTTCGCCGCGATGATGATGGCGGGCCTCGACGGCATCCAGAACAAGATCCATCCGGGCGAGCCGCAGGACAAGGACCTGTACCACCTGCCGCCGGAAGAGGACAAGAAGATCCCGCGCGTGTGCCACTCGCTGGACATGGCGCTGGAATCGCTCGACCAGAACCGCGAGTTCCTGAAGCGCGGCGGCGTCTTCACCGACGACCTGATCGACGCCTTCATCGAGCTGAAGATGCAGGAGGTCACGCGCTTCCGCATGACCACGCATCCGGTTGAGTTCGATATGTATTACAGCCTGTAATTTCCGGGCTGAGCAGTGAAGAAGCCCCGCTTCGGCGGGGTTTCTTTTTAGGCGCCCGGCACGGGAGCCCAATGAGGCCGCGGCGTGAACGCCGCGGAAACGCAGGGCGCGGAGCACGTTGCGCGATGGCTTTGCGCTGCTTCAATGAGGCCGCGGCGTGAACGCCGCGGAAACGCGCTTTCATATCGCTACGTGTGCGCCAGATCGGACGCTTCAATGAGGCCGCGGCGTGAACGCCGCGGAAACGTCCTTGTAGGTCTTGATGTGTTGCCATTCATTGCGCTTCAATGAGGCCGCGGCGTGAACG
>JACPFV010000065.1 GCA_016182805.1 Gammaproteobacteria bacterium | reverse complement strand
TTTCATGCCCGCCTCTTCCGGCGTGCGGTCGTCCTTGCTCTGGTTGCAGCCCTTGCAGGCGGTGACGCAGTTTTCCCAGGCCGAGCGGCCGCCGCGGGAAACCGGCAGCACGTGGTCGCGCGTGAGCTGGGACACGGGAAACTGGCGGCCGCAGTACAGGCACAGATTGCGGTCGCGCTGGAACAGGGTGCGGTTGGTCAGCAGCGGCACCCCCTTCTCGTAGCGGTGCGAGCGATCCGCCACCGCGACGATCGACTTGATCTCGATCTTCGACTGGCGGCCGGTGCGCGCACAGATGCCGCCGTGGACGACAAAGCTCTCGGCGCCCGCTTCCCAGATCACGCGTTCGCGCGCGTACAGCACCACCGCCGACTGCCAGCTTATCCAGGACACTGGCAGGCCGGCGGCATCGAGCTTGAGCACGGCCGGAATCATGCGCTAGACCTCGTGACTGGCCGAATCTTAGCGAATTTCCGGCACCGGCGCGCCGGCCGGCCGCGCGTGTTCAACGCACGGCCGGACAATCTCCGGCTACCGGCCGCGCGTGCACGCAGGCCACGATGCCGCTCCCGCTCAGCGTGTAGACATGGTCGCCGACCGCGCCCTGCAGCGTGCGCGCGAGCGCGAGCGCGAGCAGCAGCCAGGGTACGAGCGTCATCGCCACTTTGGTCAGCATGGTCATGCTCCTTGCACGGCGGGGCGCGCGATGCGCCCCCTATGGCGACTGACGCAGCGGCGGCCGGCGGCGGGTGCGCGCGGTTGCCAAAGCGTGCGCCGGTTCACGTACGGCGCGCCGGCAGTCCCCGGTTCTGACTCAAGTCAAGATGGGGTGGCCCCGATTTCGCTAGCGTTTCAACCATTCTGGAAGGTAGGAGCATGGACATGGACGTACATGGCAGCTTCGCCTCCGCCTCCCTTTTCCCTCTGTCGTTCGGATTCTCCGGGTTCGCAGCTCCCGCGCGGGAGACGTGCACCCGTTTCGGTGCCGCCGTGCGTGTCAGCAAGGGAGTGCGGCGGTGTGGTGCCGACGCGGCGCTCGATTCAGACCACTGCGGCCACCGAACTACAGGAGTACTACCCATGCGCAACAAGATTCTTGTTCTTATCGGGGCGTCGGCGTGCTTTGGCGCGGCCCAGGCGGGTCCCGGCGTGGACGCCATCGCCAGTGGCGCGATCGGCAGCGCGGCCTCCATCGCCGCGCCGCAGACCTCGGTGCCGTCGGTCGGGGCCTCCGGCTCCGCCTCCGGCAGCTTCAGCGGCGGCGCCGGCGCGAATCTCGGCTCGCACTCGGCGAGCCTGGGCTCGACCGGTTCGCTGAACTCGGTGGCCGGCGTCTCCGCGTCCGCGCTGCCCGGCCTGCCGAACGTGGACTTTCGCGGCGCGGCCAGTGGCGCGCTGCAGGCCAGCCACCGCCTGACCATGCCGGCGCTCGACGCCGCGGCCGACGCGACGTACGAGGCCAGCGCCTCCGTGCGCCATCAGGCCAGCGAGTCGCGCGAAGAAGCGCGCGAGCAGGCCGACGAAACCGAGCAGGAAGTGGCGGACAGCCAGCCCGAGCCGCAGCCGGAGCCGGAGCCGGTGGAGCAGGAGCCGGCCGAGACCGCCGCGGTCGACGGCAGCGCCGCCTATGCGATGACCGCGCGGGCGGACAGCACCAGCGTCTCGTCGCAGGGCTCGTTCAGCGGCCGCGCGTCGGCCAAGACGCCCAACGCCGGCGTCGAGGCGTCCGCGCAGGGTGCGGGAAATGCTTCGGCGCGTTACTGACGCGCCGCAAGTGCGGCGGCGCATGGGGCCGGCGGCTTGCCGCCGGCTCCATGCCTGCCGTTTGTACGTCGGATGGGACTAGCGCAATTTGCCGTACGGGTTGCGCCAAGGAGCGGCGGAGGAGTGAGTCATGAACGACAAGGACGTTGGACCGATCGGCGATCCGGCAGCGACACGGGATCTCATGGAGCTGGTGCGGCCGCTGCTGCCCTTGCTGCGCCGCGTCGCACTGCGCCTCACGCGGCGCCACGCGGACGCGGAGGACCTGCTGCAGGACGTGCTGCTCAAGCTGTGCGCCAACCAGGAGCGCGTGCGCCAGGTGCAGGCGCTCAAGCCATGGCTCGTGCGCGTGCTGTACTACCAGTTCGTCGATCAGCGGCGCCGGGCGGCGCCGGAATCGGAGTTCGTCAGCGTCTACGCGCTGGGCGCGCGCGGCGGCGATGACGCCGACGCCGAGATCGTCCGCGAGCCGGCGGACGAAGCGCCCGGCCCGGAGGCGGCGACCCACCAGTCGCAGCTCGCCGCGCTGCTGGCCAGCGCGCTGCGGCGCCTGCCGGAAAAGCAGCAGAGGCTGGTGCGGCTGCACGAACTGGAGGGCTTGACTCTGCCGGAGATCGTGGAACAGACCGGCATCCCCCTCAACACGATCAAGTCCTGCCTCAAGCGCGCCCGCGCCGACTTGCAGGAGCAGCTGTCCGGCGCGGCGGCGCGCACGGCGCGCCGCCCGCGCGTATCCCCGCCGGTCGCGCCGCAGGTGCGCGGCCTGCCCGCCCCGGCCGCCGCCGCCGGACTTTCGCGGTTCACGCTTTCAATCTAGTCCCCGTGTCGGCCCCTATGTGGGCCTCCACCGGGACAGGGCGCGCTATACGTGCCCTGGCGGGCGCAGGAACAAGGGGACGCGAAGAACCGCGAAGGGGCGCAAGGCTTTCCAACCCCTTCGCGGTTCTTCGCGTTTGTTGCGTTCCTTTGCGCCGTTCGCGTTGTTCGTTCCGCTTCCCGTCCGGTGCAGGCCCGGATCAGAAGCGCACGCCCAGGCTGAAGAACCCACCCGCGCGCTGCTGTTGCAGCGACGGGTCGGCGCCAACGGCGAGCGGCACCGCGGCGATCGCGCGCAGGTCCAGGCCGCGTCCCAGTTGCAGGCGGAGCGCGGCGCCGGCGTCGGCCGCCTGGTTGCGCCGGCGATCGACGATGCTTTGCGCGTAGCCGTATTCGCCGAACAGCTCGAAGGTCAGCCGCGCCATCCGCCGGCCCGCCACCGGATACTCGCCGTGCAGGCGCACGAGGCCGCCGCCGTCGCCGGCAAGCGTCCCCGGCAGGTACGCGGCCAGCGTGTCGGGGCCGCCCAGCGCCCACTGCTGCTGTTCGGGCATCCGGTCGCCGGTGAATTGGGCGAGGAACGCCGCGCCGTGGCGGGTGCCACGGTCGTGAGCCACTTGTACGCGCAGGCCGGGCCGCACGCTGATGAAGTCAAGATCGGCCTGGGTAATGGGCGTGCCGCCGGCGGGGAAGCCCTTGGCGGCGCTGGCGAACAGTTGAATGTCGGTGTCCCAGGGGCCGCGGCTGCTCATATGCACGAAGCTCGGTGTCCATTCCGCGACCGCATAAGATTCGGCGAACAGCAGTTCGCCGCCGGCGCTGGCCTCCGTGCTCCGCTGCACCAGCCCCAGACGCGCCTGCTGGATCAGGCGCCGCCGCTCCGAGGCGCTCAATAGGCTGGTCCAGCTGGCGCCCAGTTCGACGAGCTGGCCCCGCGTCGCCGATTCCGGGTGCTCGTAGCGCATCCAGCGCGCGGTCGCGCCGTAGAAGCCATGCGGCGATATCGCGTTCGCGGCCAGCGAGGCCTCCCGATAGGTGCGCCCCGCGTCGCCGCCGTTCAGGGCGGGCGGCGCCGCGCGCGCCACCGCCTGCAACTCGGTGCCGCGCGTCGTGGCGTAGTCCAGGCTCAGGTCCACCAGGTTCTCGCCGACGTAGCGGTTGCCGATGTTGCCGGCGCGCAGCCCGAGGCGCATCCGCGGGGCCGCCGTCGGCTCGGCGTCGAGGTCCAGCATCAGGCGGCCGGACGGGGTCTGCACGAAGCGCGGCTCGACCGCGTAGCCGGCGCGCTCGGAGTAGGCGCTGGCCATCACGCGCAGCGGCTCGAACCGCTCGGCGTTCACGCGCCGGGCGCCGGTCAGCTCGGCGAAATATGGCCGTAGCCGCGGGTCGCCGCGCACCCCCGCGATCGGCCGCGGTGCGCACAGCACGTAAAGGTCGTGGTCGACCAGCGCGTAATACACTTGGCTGTTGAGCGCGCCGTTCTCGTAGATCAGCTGCGAGATGCGCTGCACCACGTCCGACAGGTTGGCGGCGCCGACGAATAGGGCGGCGATTTCCTCGCGCTCGAGGTTGCCCGCGCCGGCCACGCGGATGCGGTAGCCGTAGAGGTGGAACACGTAGTCTTCCGGGCTGATCCGGATCTGGGCAGGCGGCAGTTGCGCCGGCGGCAGAGGGGGCGGCATCGATACGGGCATGGGGCAGTCCTCCACGAGGGCGCGGCGCGGCAGGCGCCGCCTCCTGCCAACACGCGCCCGGCGGGGGCTGCGGGTGCAGAACGGTCCCCCGGCCGAGGCATTGCGCCACCCTATTTCGGGGCATAACATGACCTCATTGTCATAACGAACCGTGCCTGCGCGGATGGGGAGCGTAGAAGCATGGGTGCTACCGCCCTGGGCGCAGCCTGCCGCGCCCGTTGCCCGAATCGCCTGGCCTCCACACGCCCTGCCTCCCGCTCGCATATGCCGCGGCTGCCTGGGAACTATTTGCCACACCCGGTGGCCGTAGCCTGGACGTGCCATCAAGGACGGGGCTGGCGATCCGCGCGGATCCCCTGCAATCGAGGCGGAGCATGAGCAACGACAAGGGTCACTGGAAACGGCTGCTGAACGCCGGCGTGCGTTCGCCGGACACGTTCCAGTACGAGGTCGCCGCCGAGATCAAACGCCTGAGGGGCAGGCTTTCTTTCGAAGGCTGGCTGCTGTGGCGGACGGTGGGCGCGCACGGCGTCGTGGTCGTGGCCGATAGCGCGAGCCAGGAGTTGCGCAAGGGCTCCATGGTGCCGTGGGAATCGTGCATGGCGGCGCCGGTGGCGGACCGCGATGATGCCCTGCTGGTGCCGGACGTGCGGCGCGCCCCGGCGCTGGCCGGCGCCACCTTCGCGCACGCCCCCGGCGTGGGCGCGTTTGCGGGCGTGCCGCTGCGGCGCGCGGACGGGCAGCGCTTCGGCGCCCTTTGCGCGGTCGACGGCGCGCCCAGGGAAGCGCCGCCGGGCTCCGCCCTGCGGGCGCTGGCGAACGCCGGCCGGCGGCTGGCCACGCTCATCGAGCAGGAATTCGAGATCGCGGCGCTCACGCGCGACGCCGAGAACGACCTGTTGTGGGAGCGCGCCGACGCGCGCGGCCTGCTGCCGGCCGCGCTGTGGCCGCGGATCGCGCGCTGCGAAGACGAGGTGCGCCAGCCGCTGGCCAGCCCGGCGGCCGCGCTGGCGCTGGGGCCGGTCGCGGCGGGGCGCGACACGGAGCTGATGGCCTGCGTGCAGCCCCTGGTCGGCTGCCCGTTCGCCGAGGCTGCCGGCGGGATGCGGCTGGCGGTGGTCCCCGAGTGCGACGCCCTGCAGGCCGCCGCGCTGGAGCAGAGCCTCAACCGGCAGCTTCAGAGCTGCGGCGCGCGCGCGGCGGTGGTCAGCGCGCCGTGCGGCCAGGCGCTGGTGGATGCCGGTGCGCAGGCGCTGGCGCGCGTTTACGACTGACCGGACGCTCCCGGTGCTTCATCGCCGCCGTCCGTGGCGTGGTCGACGCAACTATCCGATCGCCCGGCCCCGTCATCCCGGGCCGGTCGTTCGAAGCCGCACACGATGACATTCAGTCATCGCGCAGACGCGGCTTCTCACCCTTTGATGCACAGGACCTGCTTGAGCGTGTGCACCACCTCGACCAGGTCGGACTGGTTGGCCATCACCTCGTCGATATCCTTGTAGGCGGCCGGGATCTCATCCACCACGCCGCGGTCCTTGCGGCACAGCACGCCGCGGGTCTGCTCGGCCAGATCGCGCTCGGTGAATTGCCGGGCGGCGGCGTGCCGCGACAGGCGTCGGCCAGCGCCGTGCGCGCAGGACTCGAACGACTCCGGGTTGCCCTTGCCCCGCACGATGTACGAGCGCGTGCCCATCGAGCCGGGGATGATGCCCAGCTCGCCGGCGCCGGCGCGGATCGCGCCCTTGCGCGTCAGCCACACCTCGTCGCCGAAGTGGCGCTCGCGCTGCACGTAGTTGTGGTGGCAGTTCACCGCCTCTTGCGTCAGTGCGAAGGCCGGCAGATGCCGTCGCATGCCGGCGAGGATCAGGTCCAGCATCGCCGTGCGGTTGGCGCGCGCGTACGCCTGCGCCCAGGACACCGCCGCGACGTAGTCGGCGAAGTGCTGCGTGCCTTCCTGCAGGTAGGCGAGGTCGCGGTCCGGCAGCCGCGCGTCGAGCCGCGCCATGTCCTGGCGCGCCAGCTCGATGAAGTAGGTGCCGATGGCGTTGCCGATGCCGCGCGAGCCGGAATGCAGCATCGCCCACACGCGCCCGGCCTCGTCCAGGCACAGCTCGATGAAATGGTTGCCGCCGCCGAGCGTGCCGAGCTGCGCGACCCAGTCGGAGTGCCGGCCCATGGCCTTCTTCACGCCGGGGTGGCGCGCGACCAGGCGCATCAGCTCCGGCTCGAAGTCGAGCGCACGCCCGGCGAGCGCGCGGCCCTCCGGATGCTGGCCGCGGCCGACCGGCACGTCGCACGCGATCTGGTCGTAGACGCGCCGCAGGCGCTTTTCGTCCAGGTCCTCGGCAGTCAGCGTGGTGCGCGCCGCGCACATGCCGCAGCCGATGTCGACGCCGACCGCCGCCGGAACGATCGCCTGGCGCGTGGCGATGACCGAGCCGACCGTCGCGCCGATGCCCAGATGCACGTCCGGCATGGCGGCGACGTGGTGGAACACCACCGGCAGGCGCGCGACGTTCTCCAGCTGCTGGCGCGTGGCGCCGTCCAGGTCCTGCGTCCATAGCTTGACCGGGACCGCGCCGCTCTCGAGGGTCTGGTGGATGGGCATGCCGGTATTCTGGATCAGCGCGCTTTTGTGACGTACTGCCTTGAGCGGCCGGTGGGCCGGGGCTAGATTCCCGCCATGAGCAACACCATCGCCAGCTTCGGGGCGCTGGGCATCCAGCGCGGCATGCAGCAGGTCGAGCGCGCCGCCGCCGCCGTTGCCCGTCCGCCCGCGAGCGCCGCCGACCCGGCCGCCGCGCTGGTCGAGGCCAAGCTCGGCAAGCTCCAGGTGCAGGCCTCCGCCAAGGTGCTCGAGACCGCCGACGAACCGCTCGGCCGGCTGATCGACGATTTCGCCTGAGAGCGTGTGGCGCGTCTCGTCCCGGCGCAGGCCCACATGGGGCCGAAGCGGGGACTGAGCTTTCTCAGCCGCGGTCGCCGCGCGGGATCGGGATGCGCGTGGTGTCGACCACCTGCGTCATCGAGATCGACGAACTGATCTCCTGCACGCCGTCCAGCTTGGACAACTGGTTCCAGAAGAAGCGCTCGTAGTCCTTCACGTCCTTCACCCGGATCTTGAGCAGGAAGTCCACCGAGCCCATCAGGGTGTGGCACTCGACCACTTCCGGGAATCGCTTGATCGCCTCGACGAAGTTGGGCAGCGTGTCCTTGCCGTGGCGCGACATCTTGACCTGCGCGATCACCAGCACGTTGAGGCCGAGCTTCTGCGGGTCGAGCAGCGCGACGCGCGCGCGGATCACGCCGGCGTCGAGCAGGCGCTGCACGCGCCGCCACACCACCGACTTGGACGAGCCAAGCCGCTCGGCCAGGTCGTTGAGCGATTCGCCGGCGTCCTGCTGCAGGGCTTCCAGGATTTGCACGTCGAGCTTGTCGAGCTTTTCAATCATGCGTTCCGCACGTTTGCGTTAAACGGGAACATTGTTGCATAGATGGGCTGAATCTCAGCTTTTTTAGGGAAGAAACTTCTCGCGATACGGAACAAAATCGTCGCCTTCACACGGCAGCGCGCGGAGGAGACCGTCCATGGCCGTATTCAGTCAAACCTCGTACGCGGACCACGAGTCCGTCACCTTCGTGCGCGACCCGGCGGCGGGCCTGCGCGCCATCGTCGCGATCCATTCCACCGCGCTCGGCCCGGCGATGGGCGGCTGCCGCATGTACGCCTACCCTTCCGACGACGCGGCTCTGGCCGACGCCCTGCGCCTGTCGCGCGGCATGAGCTACAAGAACGCCATGGCCGGCCTGCCGATCGGCGGCGGCAAGGCGGTGATCCTGGGCGATCCGCGCAGCGACAAGTCGGAGGCGCTGCTGGCCGCCTTCGGCCGCGCGGTGGACCGGCTCGGCGGGCGCTACGTGACGGCCGAAGACGTCGGCATCACGGTCGCCGACATGAGCGCGGTCGCGCGCCACACGCGCTACGTCACCGGCCTGCCCGGCGCGCACGCGGCGGGCGGCGATCCCTCGCCCAAGACCGCGCGCGGCGTGCTGCACGGCATCCGCGCCGCGGCGCGCTGCGCGCTGGGGCGCGGCGACCTGGCCGGCCTGACGGTGGCGGTGCAGGGCCTGGGCGCGGTCGGCTACAAGCTGTGCCGCGAGCTGCACGAACAGGGCGCCAGGCTGGTCGTGGCCGACGTCAACCCGCTGCAGGTGCAGCGTGCGCGCGACGAGTTCGGCGCGACGGCGGTTGCCGCCGACGAAATCCTGTTCCAGGAGGTGGACGTGCTGGCGCCTTGCGCGCTGGGCGGCGGGCTCAGCGAGCACAGCATTCCGCGGTTGCGCGCGCGCGTCGTCGCCGGCGGCGCCAACAATCAGTTGCTGACCGAGGCCGACGGCCCGCGCCTGGCGCGGCGCGGCATCCTCTACGCGCCGGACTACGTCATCAACGCCGGCGGCATCATCGCGGTGTGCGCCGAGTACCTGGGCGACTTGAACGAAGCGCAGGTCTGGGCCAAGGTGACCGCCATCGAGGACCGGCTGACGGAAATCTTCCGCCGCGCCGCCGCGAGCGGCGAGGCCACCAGCCGCATCGCCGACGCCGAGGCGGAGACGATCATCCGCAACGCGCGGGCGCGGGACGCCGCGCCGCCGCTGGCCCGCACCGCCTGAGGCCGACATGAACAAGAGTCCTTTGCAACTGCACATCCCGGAGCCCAAGGCGCGTCCCGGCACGCCGGCCGACTTTTCCGGCCTGCGCATCCCGGCGGCCGGCGCCACGCGACGCCCGCCGGCGGACGCCAACGAGTCCGAGATGCGCGACATGCCGTACGGCCTGATCCGCGTGCTCGACGAGCAGGGCCGCGCGGTCGGCGACTGGAATCCGCAACTGCCGCCGGAGCGCCTGCGCGAAGGCCTGCGCCACATGCTGCTGACGCGCGCCTTCGACGAGCGCATGGTCAAGCAGCAGCGCGTCGGCAAGACCTCGTTCTACATCAAGTGCACCGGCGAGGAGGCGGTCGCGGTGGCGCAGGCGTACGCGCTGGAGCCGTCCGACATGCTGTTCCCCGCCTACCGCCAGCAGGGCCTGCTGATCGCGCGCGGCTGGTCGATGGTCGACATGATGTGCCAGGTGTTCAACAACACCAAGGACCGGCTCAAGGGCCGCCAGCTGCCGATCATGTACTCGGTGCCGGAGGTCGGCTTCTTTTCCATCTCCGGCAACCTCGCCACGCAGTTCCCGCAGGCGGTGGGCTGGGCCATGGCCTCGGCCTACAAGAACGACACGCGCATCGCCGCCGCCTGGGTCGGCGACGGCACCACCGCCGAGGCCGACTTCCACCACGCGCTGGTGTTCGCCACGGTGTACTGCGCGCCGGTGATCCTCAACGTGGTCAACAACCAGTGGGCGATCTCGACCTTCCAGGGCATCGCCGGCGGCGAGCACACGACGTTCGCCGCGCGCGCCATCGGCTACGGCCTGCCGGGCCTGCGCGTGGACGGCAACGATTTTCTCGCCGTCTACGCCGCGACGCGCTGGGCCGCCGAGCGCGCGCGCCGCAACCTGGGCGCGACGCTGATCGAGCTGTACACCTACCGCGCCGCCGCGCACTCCACCAGCGACGACCCTACCGCCTACCGCCCGGACGACGAGTGGAAGAAGTGGCCGCTGGGCGATCCGATCGAGCGGCTCAAGAAGCACCTGATCGGCATCGGCGAGTGGAGCGAGCCGCGCCACGCCGCGCTGGCGCAGGAGGCCGAAGAGCAGGTCAAGGCCGCGCTCAAGGAGGCGGAGAGCTACGGCACGCTCGGCACGCCGCCGGACCGGCCGGAGTCCATGTTCGACGACGTATTCAAGGAACTGCCGCCGCACCTGCAACGGCAGCGCGCGCGGATGCGGGAGGGCAACTGACATGGCCCGCATGAACATGGTCCAGGCGCTCAACTCCGCCATGGACGTGATGCTCGCCCGGCGCCCGGAGGTGGTGGTGTTCGGCGAGGACGTCGGCTACTTCGGCGGCGTGTTCCGCTGCACCGCCAACCTGCAAAAGAGGTACGGCAGGACGCGCGTGTTCGACGCGCCCATCGCCGAGGGCGGCATCCTGGGCACCGCGCTGGGCATGGGCGTGTACGGCCTGCGCCCGGTGGTGGAGATCCAGTTCGCCGACTACATCTACCCCGCGTACGACCAGCTTGTGTCCGAGGCCGCGCGCCTGCGCCACCGCTCCGCCGGCGGCTTCACCGCGCCGATCACCGTGCGCACGCCCTGCGGCGGCGGCATCTTCGGCGGCCAGACCCACAGCCAGAGCCCGGAAGCCGTGTTCACCCACGTCTGCGGCCTCAAGACCGTGATCCCGTCCAATCCGTACGATGCGAAGGGTCTGCTGATCTCGGCGATTGAGGACGACGACCCGGTGATCTTCTTCGAGCCCAAGCGGATCTACAACGGTCCGTTCGACGGCCACCACGACCGCCCGCTCACGCCCTGGGCCAAGCACGAGCTGTCCGAGGTGCCGGAGGACTACTACACCGTGCCGCTGGGCAAGGCCAAGGTGGTGCGCCCCGGCCGCGACGCGACCGTGCTCGCCTACGGCACCATGGTGCACGTGAGTCTGGCCGCCGTCGCCGAGTCCGGCGTGGACGCCGAGGTCATCGACCTGCGCTCGCTGGTGCCGCTGGACGAGGAAACCATCGCCGAGTCGGTCAACCGCACCGGCCGCTGCGTGATCGTGCACGAGGCCACGCGCACCAGCGGCTTCGGCGCCGAGCTGTCCGCCGTGGTGCAGGAAAACTGCTTCTGGCGCCTGGAGGCGCCGGTCGAGCGCGTCACCGGCTGGGACACGCCGTACCCGCACGCTTTCGAGTGGGACTACTTCCCCGGCCCGGCGCGCGTCGCCCGCGCCCTCAAGAAGGTGATGGAGGCCTGACGCCCATGGCAACGTTCGCGTTCAAGCTGCCGGACATCGGCGAGGGCATCGCGGAGTCCGAGATCGCGCAGTGGCGCGTTGCCCTCGGCGAGACGATCAAGGAAGACCAGCCGCTGGTGGACATGCTCACCGACAAGGCTGCCGTCGAGATCCCCTCGCCGGTGGCCGGCAAGGTCGTCAGGCTGCACGCCAACGCCGGCGACAAGGTGCCGGTCGGTGCCGTGCTGGTGACGATCGAGACCGCCGGCGAGGCGGCGGAGGACGCGCCCTCCGGCTCTGCACCCGCAGCGGCGCAGGCCGCTGCTGCGGCCAAACCCGCGCCAGCCGCCGCGGCTCCGCACGCCGCGGCGATGGCCGGGTCCAAACCGGCGCCGCAAGCCAACGACGGCTTCTACGATCCCCAACCCGCCGCCGCCCCCTCCGTGCGCCGCCGCGCGCGCGAGCTGGGCGTGGATCTGCACCGGGTGCGCGGCAGCCACCCCTCCGGCCGCGTGCTGCACGAGGACGTGGAGCGGCGCGCGAGCGGCGGCGCGCCCGCCGCG
>JACPFV010000064.1 GCA_016182805.1 Gammaproteobacteria bacterium | reverse complement strand
GACGATGATGGCGCCGCAGCCGGTTCGGGCGAAGGTGACATCCACATCCTCGATCGTCCGGCCACCCGCATCCAGGACGATCGCCGCCAATGTGACGCCTTCCGCCTGCGTATCGGCATCGGCCGGAAGCTGGCTCGACGAGGAGGAGAGAATGATGGATGCCGGAGCGGCCTTAGTCGAAGAACCGGGATCGTCGTCGCCCGTGGCCGCCTCCCCGGAAACCGTCTCGCCGCCGCATGCCGACACCAAAGCCACGCCGCACAACAGCAGCGCTCGAAACACGTTACGGGCAAACATCCCTCTCCCCCGGGCCGTCGCACCACGGCCGCCTGAAGGTATCGGGGGCGATGCTAATTCAAAAATCCAGGAAGAACAAGAATATCCGCGTCAAACGCAAAGCAGTTTGCGAAGTTGGTCACGGGCGAATTTTTTAGCTGGCGCCCCCGGCAGGAATCGAACCTGCGACCTACCGCTTAGGAGGCGGTCGCTCTATCCACTGAGCTACGGGGGCGGGAACTGCAACTGTATCGCACCGACCCATCCCTGGTGCCGGGTTCCGGCCCGGCCATCCATGGCCGGTCGTTCGGGGCCTCCGCGACGCATGGTCGCGAAGCGAGGCACCCACTGAGCTACGGGGGCGTCGGGGCCGCGATGATACGCGAAGGCCGGCGTTACTTGAGAATCTGGCCGAGAAACGCTTTCAGGCGCTCGTTGCGCGGCGCGCCGAAGAAGCCTTCCGGCGCGTCCTGGTACACGATCTCGCCGCCGTCCATGAAGATCACGCGATGCGCGACGGCGCGGGCGAAACCCATCTCGTGCGTGACCACCAGCATGGTCATGCCTTCGCGCGCGAGCTGCCGCATCACGTCCAGCACCTCGCCGACTTTCTCCGGATCGAGCGCGCTGGTCGGCTCGTCGAACAGCATCACGTCCGGCTGCATGGCCAGGGCGCGGGCGATGGCGACGCGCTGCTGCTGGCCGCCGGAGAGCTGCGCCGGATAGCTCGCGCCGCGGTCGCCGAGACCGACCTTGTCGAGCAGGGCCTGGGCGCGGGCGCGCGCATCGGCCGCGGGCACGTCCAGCACCGTCGTCGGTGCCAGCATCACGTTTTCCAGCGCGGTCTTGTGCGGGAACAGGTTGAACTGCTGGAACACCATGCCGACGCGGCGGCGCAAGGCGTTGAGGTTGGTGCGGTGGTCATGCACGGCGAAGCCGTCGACCACCACCTCGCCGCCGGTGATGCTCTCCAGGCCGTTGAGCGCGCGCAGCAGCGTGGACTTGCCGGAGCCGCTGGGACCGACGATGCACAGCACCTCGCCGCGCTTGACGTCCAGCGACACGTCGTGCAGCGCGCGCACGCCGTTGGCATAACGCTTTTCAACCTTGCGCAGATGGATCAGCGGCTCAAGCACCGGCGGCCATCCCCTTCTCCAGGCGCCGCACCAGCCAGGACAACCCGCCGGTGAGCAGCAGGTACATCGCGGCCACGGTGAACCAGACCTCGAACGGGCTGAAGGTGGAGCTGACCACCTCGCGGCCGGCCTTGGTCAGGTCGGTCAGCGCCATCACCGACACCAGCGAGGAATCCTTGATGAGGTTGATGAACTGCCCGGCCAGCGGCGGCAGGATCTTCTTGAACGCCTGCGGCAGGATCACGTGGCGCATGGCCTGCGCGTAGTTCATGCCGAGGCTGCGCGCCGCCTCCATCTGGCCGCGCGGCACGGCCTCGATGCCGGCGCGCACGATCTCGGCCACGTAGGCGCCGGTGAACACGGCCAGCGCCGCCACGCCGGCGGCGAAGGCGGACAGCGACAGCACCGTGCCGATGAAGAAGTAGAAGATGAAGATCTGAACCAGTAGCGGCGTGCCGCGGATGATCTCGACGTAGGTCGCCGCCAAGTGGCGCGCGGCCGGGTTCTGCGCCACGCGGCCGAGGCCGGCGACCAGGCCCAGCACCAGCGCGAACACCAGCGACAGCGCGGAGATCTCCAGCGTCACCCACAGGCCGACCGCCAGCGGGCCGGCTTGCAGGCCGCTCTTGCGCGCGAGCACGTCGTTCTGGAACACGAGGTCGCCGTCGCCGACCAGCAGGCGGTCGAACCCTGCGTAACGCTCGCTGCCGGCGCCCTTCAGCTCGTTGAGCACGATGCTCTTGCCGTCGTCGGCGACGTCGACGAAACCGTCGAAGGGCGCGCGGATCTCCTCGCCCTCGGTGCCGACCAGGTACTGCGGGATGCGCTCCCAGCGCCAGTCGTAATCCACCCGCGCGGTGGCGAGGTAGACGCCGAACCCCAGCGCCAGCAGCACGACGGCGTAGACGCCGTGCCACATCCAGCGCTTCATCGAGGGACGCATGGGGCTAAGGCTCTGTAAATAAATAACGGTAACAACTGACTTGGTAAACAACCGGTCCGACCAGGCTCTCGAACGCTGAACCCGTCACCTTTATTTCTTGCCGCCGCCTAATTGATGTTTTGCAGCCAGGCGGCGTTCTCGAACCACTTGCGGTAGAGCGCGTCGTAGGTGCCGTCGCGCTTGATCTGCGCCAGGAAGTGGTTCAGCCAGTTGAGGAAGTCGGGATCGCCCTTGCGCACCGCCCAGCCCAGCGCCTCCTGGGTGAACGGCTCCTTCAGGTGCACGATGTTGCCGGGGTTCTGCGCCACGTAGACGACGTTGAACGGCATGTCGTAGACGAAGGCGTCGGCACGGCCCTGGCGCACTTCCATCGCGGCGTCGGCCTCGGTCTCGAAGGCCTTGAGCGTGGCCTTGGGCAGGTAGCGCCGCGCGGCGATGTCGCCGGTCGTGCCGAGCTTGGTCGCGATCGCGTAGCGCGGGTCGTTCAGGTCCTTGTAGCTCTTGATCGACGCCTCGTGCTTCTTGTTCAGGATCAGGGTCTGGCCGATGTAGACGTACGGGTCGGCGAAATTGACCTTGAGGTTGCGCTCCGGCGTGATCGTCATGCCGCCCATCAGCAGGTCGAACTTGTCGGTGAGCAACGCGGGGATGATGCCGTCCCACTGCATGTTGACGATGGCGAGCTTGACGCCCATGTACTTCGCCATCAGCCGCGCCAGGTCCACGTCGAAGCCGATGATGTCGCCCTTGCGGTCGCGCATCTCGAACGGCATGTAGCCGGCTTCCAGGCCCACGCGCAGCTCGCCGCGCTTCAAGACCTGTTGCAGCGTCGAGCGCTCCCACAGCGCCTGATCGGCAGCGCCTGCCGCGCCGGCAATCAGCGCCAGCGCCAAAGCCCAAAAGCGGAACATGAATCCCCCTGTAAGCCGGTTAGCGTAGCATCCCCGCCGGCCGGCGCGGGGTAAAATACGCCTTTGAAAGACCCGTACGCCGGGCATGAACCATAACTACAAACCCTTTCTGGACTGGATCGCGGCGCAGCAGCCCGCCATGCGCGACGAGTTGCTGCGCCTGGCGGACATCAACTCCGGCAGCTTCAACCCCGCCGGCGTCGACGCCGTCGCCGATCGCTTGGATGCGCGGTTCGCGCCGTTGGTTGCAAGCCGCGAACGCATCGCGGTCGCGCCGTTCCGCTCGACCGACGACCGCGGCGAGGTGCGGGAGCGCCCGCTCGGCCGGGCGCTGCGCCTGCGGCAGCGCCCGGACGCGCCGCTGCGCGTGCTGCTGGCCGGCCACCTGGACACCGTGTTCGGTCCGGATCACCCCTTCCAGAAGGCACGCGAGGCCGACGCCGACACGCTGCACGGCCCCGGCGTCGCCGACCTGAAGGGCGGCCTGCTCGTCATGTGGCTGGCGCTGGCGGCGCTGGAACGCAGCCCGTGGA
This sequence comes from Gammaproteobacteria bacterium, assembly GCA_016182805.1. GTDB lineage: Bacteria > Pseudomonadota > Gammaproteobacteria > Nevskiales > Nevskiaceae > JACPFV01. The sequence continues at coordinate 6,627 of JACPFV010000064.1, read as the reverse complement.
AGGAGCGCATCGGCTGGGAGGTGCTGCTCAACCCGGACGAGGAGATCGGCTCGCAGGGCTCGGCGCCGCTGTTCGCCGAGGCGGCCGCGCGCAATCGTTTCGGACTGGTGTTCGAGCCGACCTTCCCCGACGGCAACCTCGCCTCGGAGCGCAAGGGCAGCGGCAACTTCGACGTGGTGGTGCGCGGCCGCGCCGCCCACGCCGGCCGCGACCACGCGCTGGGCCGCAACGCCATCCGCGCCTGCGCCGACTTCATCGCCGCGCTGGATGCGCTCAACGGCGAGCGCGCGGGCGTGACGATCAATCCCGGCTACGTGCGCGGCGGCGGGCCGCTCAACATCGTGCCCGACCTGTGCGTGTTCAAGTTCAACGTCCGCACCTCGATCCCGGAGGACGAAGCCTGGCTGCTGGGCGAGGCGGCGCGCTTGCAGGACGACATCCGCCGGCGCGAGGGCTACTCGATCGAGCTGCGCGGCGGCTTCACGCGCCCGCCCAAGCCGATGACGCCGGCGATCCGGCGCCTGGCCGACCTGGTCGGCGACTGCGGCCGGCAGCTCGGCCTGGCGTTGCAGTTCAAGCCCACCGGCGGCTGCTGCGACGGCAACAACCTCGCCGCCGCCGGCCTGCCGAACCTCGACAACCTGGGCGTGGTCGGCGGCGAGATCCATTCCGACCGCGAGTTCATGCGCGTCTCCAGCCTCACCGAGCGCGCCCAGCTCACCGCCCTGCTCCTCCTGCGACTCGCCTCCGGCGAAGTCGCCTGGCAATGACCATGAAGATCATCCGCCCCATCCAGACCCAAGACCTCGACGCCCTGCTGCACATGGCGAAGACCGCCGGCGCCGGCTTCACCTCGCTGCCGCCGGTGCCGGAGTTCCTGCAAAAGAAGATCGAGCTGTCGGAGGAATCCTTCGCCGCCGGCGTCCACAAGGCCGGCCACGAGCGCTACATGTTCGTGCTGCAGGACGTCGAGTCCGGCGACGTCGGCGGCTGCTGTGCGGTGGAGGCGGCCTGCGGCCTGGACGAGCCGTTCTACAACTACCACGTCGGCACCACCGTGCACGCCAGCCGCGAGCTGAAGGTCTACAACCTGGTGCCGACGCTGTACCTGTCCAACGACCTCACCGGGACCAGCGTGCTGTGCTCGCTGTACCTGCGCCCGGACTTCCGCGGCGGCGGCGCCGGGCACCTGCTGTCCAAGAGCCGCTTCATGTTCATCGCCAACTTCCCGCAGCGCTTCAGCCAGAAGGTGATCGCCGAGATGCGCGGCGTGTCCGACGAGACCGGCCGCTCGGCATTCTGGGAGGGCCTGGGCCGGCTGTTCTTCTCGATCGACTACGACCGCGCCGAGCACCTGGTCGGCATGGGCAACAAGGCGTTCATCGCCGAACTGATGCCCAAGCACCCGATCTACGCCAACCTGCTGCCGCCGGAGGCGCGCGCGGTGATGGGGCAGGTGCACGTGCAGACGCGGCCGGCGCTGCAACTGCTGGAGCAGGAAGGCTTCCGCTACCAGGGCTACCTGGACATCTTCGACGGCGGCCCGACGGTCGAGGCGCCGCAGGCGGAGATTCGCTCGGTCAAGCGCTCGCGCGTGGTCGAGGCGCACCTCGGACAGGCGCGGCGCGGCACGCCGCACCTGGTCGCGAACACCCGCCTGCGCGAGTTCCGCTGCGGCCTGGCCGACCTCGCCCCCACCGCCAGCGCGGTGGACCTGCCGGCCCAACTGGCGCAGGCTCTGGAGGTCAAAGCGGGCGACCCGGTACGGGTGGTCGCGCTCGACGCGAATGCAAGGACGAAACCGTGAAAACTGGACAAATCTTCATCGACGGCGAATGGCTCACCGGCGGCGGCGACCGCTTCGACAGCGTCAATCCGGCGACCGGCAGCGAGCTGTGGTCCGGCTATGCCGCTTCGGCGGTCGACGTGGACCAGGCCGCGCAGGCCGCGCGCCGCGCGTTCGAATCCTGGGGCGAGCGGCCGTTCCGCGAGCGCGAGGCGATCTGCAAGCGCTTCGCCCAGCTGCTGGAGAAGAACAAGGAGGCGCTGGCCGAGACCATCTCCAAGGAAACCGGCAAGCCCCTGTGGGACAGCCACACCGAAGTGCAGGCGATGGCCAAGAAGATCGAGATCTCGGTGCGCGCCTGGCACCAGCGCACCGGCGAGACCGAACTCACCACCAGCAACGTCCGCACCGCGATCCGGCACAAGCCGCACGGCGTGGTCGCGGTGTTCGGCCCGTACAACTTCCCCGCCCACCTGCCCAACGGCCACATCGTCCCCGCCCTGCTGGCCGGAAACACCGTGCTGTTCAAGCCCAGCGAGCTGACGCCCTGGGTGGCGGAGGAAACCGTGCGCCTGTGGCAGGAGGCCGGACTGCCGGCCGGCGTGCTCAACCTGCTGCAAGGCGAGCGCATGACCGGCGAGGCGGTCGCGACGCACCTGGAGCTGGACGGCCTGTTCTTCACCGGCAGTGCGCGCGTCGGCCACCTGCTGCACCAGCAGTTCGCGGTCAGCCCGCACAAGATCCTGGCGCTGGAGATGGGCGGCAATAACCCGCTGATCGTCGGCCGGCTGCGCGAGATCAAGCCGGCCGTTTACGACGTGATCCAGTCCGCCTACCTCACCTCCGGCCAGCGCTGCACCTGCGCGCGGCGCCTGTTCGTGCCGCGCCGCCCGCAAGGCGACGAGCTGCTCGCCGCTCTCGCCGAGGCGGTGCTCAAGATCCGCGTCGGCGCCTGGAACGAGGAACCGCAGCCGTTCATGGGCCCGGTCATCTCCAACAAGGCCGCGCGCCAGCTGATGGACGCACAGGAGCACCTGCTGGACCTGGGCGCGCGCCCGATCGTGTCGATGAAACAGCTCTCGCGCGGCGCCGCCTTCCTGTCGCCCGGCCTGCTCGACGTCACCGAGGTTCGCGACCTGCCGGACGAGGAGTACTTCGGCCCGCTGCTGCAAGTGATCCGCCACGACACCCTGCCGGAGGCGATCCGCCTGGCCAACCGCACGCGCTACGGCCTTTCGGCGGGGCTCCTCTCCGACCGGCCGGAGGACTACGATGTGTTCTATCGCAAGATCCGGGCGGGGATCGTGAACTGGAACCGTCAGACCACCGGCGCCTCCAGCGCCGCGCCCTTCGGCGGCGTCGGTGCCTCCGGCAACCACCGGCCCAGCGCCTACTACGCCGCCGACTACTGCGCCTACCCGGTCGCCTCGATGGAGGCCCCGCACAGCGAGTTGCCGCCGCACCTGGCACCGGGCATCGAGCTGTGAACACGATCGAAGCCAACTTCGACGGCCTGGTCGGTCCGACCCACAACTACGCCGGCCTCGCCTTCGGCAACGTCGCCTCGGCGCGCAACGCGGAAAAGCCCTCCAACCCGCGCGCCGCGGCCAGGCAGGGGCTGGCGAAGATGAAGCTCCTGATGGACCTGGGCGTGGCGCAGGGCGTGCTGCCGCCGCAAGAGCGACCGCACATCCCCACGCTCAAGCGCCTGGGCTTCTCCGGCCGCGACGCCGACATCCTGCACAAGGTCAAGCGCGATGCGCCGGGCCTGCTGGCCGCGGCCAGTTCGGCGTCCAGCATGTGGGTGGCGAACGCGGCGACGGTCTCGCCCTCCCCCGACACGCCGGACCGCAAGGTGCATTTCACGCCGGCCAACCTGTGCGGCAACCTGCATCGCGCGCTGGAGCCGGAGGTGACGGCGCGCATCCTCAAGGCGGTGTTCCCCGACCGCCGCCACTTCCACCATCACCCCCCGCTGCCGCCGCAGGCGACGCTGGGCGACGAGGGCGCGGCCAACCACACGCGCCTGTGCTGGACCTACGGCGCGCCGGGCCTGGAGATCTTCGTCTACGGCAAGGGCGACGAAGAGGACCCGACGCCGCAGAAGTACCCCGCGCGCCAGACGCGCGCCGCCGCAGAGGCGGTCGCCCGCCTGCACGGCCTCGACCCGGAGCGCACCTGCTTCGTGCAGCAGAATCCTGCGGTGGTGGACCAGGGCGTGTTCCACAACGACGTGATCGCGGTCGGCAACCGCGAGCTGCTGCTGTACCACGAGCAGGCCTTCGTCGACGACAACGCGCTGCGCGACTGGGTCGCCGCGCGCCTGCAAGGCGCGGAGCCGGTGTTCGTCGAGATCCCCGCGACCGATGTTTCGGTCGAGGAAGCGGTCAAGAGCTACCTGTTCAACAGCCAGATCGTGTGCGCGCCGGACGGCGCCATGCACATGATCGTGGCGCAGGAGTGCGAGGAGAGCGACCGCGTGTGGGAGTGCCTGCAACGCCTGGTCAAGGACCGCGCCAACCCGATCCGCCAGATCCACGTCGCCGACCTGCGCCAGTCGATGAACAACGGCGGCGGTCCCGCCTGCCTGCGCCTGCGCGTGGCGCTGAACGAGAACGAGCGCGCGGCCGTCAATCCGCAATGCTGGCTCGCGCCGGAGCGCCTCACCCAGCTCGTCAACTGGGTGGACCTGCACTACCGCGACCGCCTCGCGTTCGAGGACTTGGCCGACCCGCTGCTGCTGGACGAGTCGCGCACCGCGCTCGACCGCCTGACGCGGATCCTGGGCATCGGCAGCGTCTACGATTTCCAGCGCTGACGGCGCCGGCCGTTATACTCGCGGTTCCGGAACAGCAGCGCAGAATCCCGTGTACACGACGTTTTTCGGGTTGAAGGAGATGCCGTTCTCCATCACCCCGGACCCGGCCTACCTTTACATGAGCCCGCGCCACCAGGAGGCGCTGGGCCACCTGCTGTACGGCACCGGCCAGCACGGCGGCTTCGTCCAGCTCACCGGCGAGGTCGGCACGGGCAAGACTACGATCATCCGCACGCTGCTGGCGCAGAAGCTGGACAACGTCGACCTGGCGATGATCCTGAACCCGCGCCAGAACGAGCTGGAGTTCGTCGCCAGCCTCTGCGACGAGCTGCACGTGCGCTACGAGCGCCCGGCCACGCTCAAGACCCTGGTGGACGCGCTCAACGCCCATCTGCTGGCCGCCCACGGCGCCGGCCGGCGCACCGTGCTCATCATCGACGAGGCGCAGAACCTCCAGCCGGAGGTGCTGGAACAGGTGCGCCTGCTGACCAACCTCGAAACGCACAAGGAAAAGCTGTTGCGCATCATGCTGGTCGGCCAGCCGGAGCTGGCCGACCTGCTGGCGCGGCCGGACCTGCGCCAGCTGGCGCAGCGCATCACCGCGCGCTACCACCTCACGCCGCTGTCGGCGCAGGAAACCGTCGAATACGTGCGTCATCGCCTCGGCGTCGCCGGCGGCCCGGCGGACCTGTTCACGCCGGGCGCGCTGCGGCAGCTGCACCGGCACTCGCGCGGCATTCCCCGCCTGGTCAACATCCTGTGCGACCGCGCCCTGCTGGGCGCCTACGGCCAGGGCACCCGGCAGGTCACGGCGGCGCTGCTGCACCGCGCGGCGCGCGAGGTCGCCGGCGAGCTGTCGCACAAGCCGGTTGCGGCCGGGTTGCTGGGGCTGGGCGGCTGGGTGGACGCGGCGCTGGCCGCCGGCATCGCGATCGTGCTCGGCGCCTGGCTGTGGCCGCGCCAAACGCCTCCGGCCGCGGAGCCGCCGCTGGTCGCCGCGGCCGCCGTACCGGAGGCGCCGCCCGAGCCTGCGCCCGCGCCGACCCTCGAGCAATTGCTGCAATCCACCGAGGCGCTGCCGACGGTGCTGGGACGCCTGGTACAGCTGTGGGGCGCCAACCCGCAGCCGGCGCCGGGCGAGCGCCTGTGCACGGCGCTGGCGCGCGAGGCGCTGGAGTGCCACCGCGCCACCGGCACCTGGGCCGACCTCAAGCTCGCCAACCGCCCGGCGGTCCTGACCGTGTCGGCCGCGCGCGGCGGCCGGCAATACGTGCTGCTGCGCGGCCTGTCGCGCGACCGCGCCCTGCTGGAAACCGCCGCCGGGCCGCTGGAGCTGGGCACCGACCGGCTGGAGCTGGTCTGGACCGGCGAGTACCTGCTGTTGTGGAGGCGCGAGACGCCGTCGAGCTACATCCCGCCGGACTCGAGCGGACCGGCGGTGCAATGGCTGCGCGAGAAGCTGGCCCAGGCCGAAGGGCGCGGTTCGGCGGCGCCGGTGTCGGATCGCTTCGACGCCGACCTGCGCCAGTCGCTGATGCGCTTCCAGGGCACGCATGGGCTGGACCCGGACGGCCTGGCCGGCGTGCGCACGCTGATCGTCCTGTCCGACGTCGCGCCCGCGCCGGGAACGCCGGCGCTGACGGCCGCCGTCGAATCGCCGAAAGGGGGCTCCTGATGTCCCTGCTGCTCGACGCCCTGCGGCGCGCCGAACGCGAACGCCAGCGCGGATCGGCGGTGGACCTCGCGCACCTGACCGGCATGCCGGCGCCGGCCGCGCGCGGGCCGCGGCGGCTGGCGCTGGGCGCGGCGGTCGTGCTGGCGGGCGCCGGCGCATTGGCCCTGGGCCTGCATCTGAGGCCGGAGCGCGCACCGGCACCCGCGCCCTCTCCCACCCTGCCGGTGCAGGCCGTGCCGCTCGCGGCCGCGCCGGCCCAGGCGCTGCCGGAGCCGCCGCGCGCGGCGCCGGTCGTCGCCGTGGGCGACGTGGTGAGCCTGGACGACGTGATCGCCGCACCGACAGAAG
>JACPFV010000063.1 GCA_016182805.1 Gammaproteobacteria bacterium | reverse complement strand
CGGCACCACGTCCATGTGCGCCAGAAGCAGAAGCGGCTTGGCCGCGGGGTCGCGGCCGGGCCATGTGTAGAGCAGGCTGGGGCCGACGTTTTCGCGCTGCATTGCCGCGTGCGTTTTCGGAAAGCTCGACGCCAGGTGCGCAGCGAAGGCCTCGAAGGCGGCCAGCTCCGGCGCGCGTCCTTCCTCGTACGAAATCGTCGGGATGCGCAAGGCCGCGCCCAGCCGCTGCGCCAGCGCATCGCCGTCCAGTTCCACCGGGGCCGGCGGGCCGCCGGCCGGTGCGGGGCCGGGCAGGCGCAGCAGATTGATTCCGCAAACGCCCACCAGCAACGCAAGTAGTAGGGCGCTGCCTTTCAGGACGTTTCGCATTGGCTACCCCGTATCGTTTCGACTCGATCCATGCCGACCGGCACCGGCGTCATCGTGTCGTTGCCGGGATGTCGATGACCTTGACGACCACCATGGCGGCCGGGGCATCCGGCCTATCGCGGCTTTTCCGGCATGATGCGCTTCATGAAATCGGCGAACAGCGGCACCGTAAAGGCCGTGTCGCCATGGGCCGGACTGTAGATCATGCCTTTCTTGATCAGAGCGTTGCGCAGTGGCGCGACGCTTTGAACCTTGACGCCCAGGCGTTCCGCGATATCCCCGGAACGCTGGGCGCCTTCGCCCATTTCCGCCAATGCACGCAAATAGTCTTTTTCCCGCGGCGTGAGGCGGTCGAAACGCACGCGGAAGAAATTCGCGTCCAGGCGACGGATGGATTCTTCGGTCGCCCGCCGGATGACCTCGATGGTAATCGGCGACGAATCCGCAAGGTTCCAGGCTTGGTACCCCCATTCCTGGAGGAAGTACGGATATCCATGCGTCTGCCGATACGTCTCTGCGATCGCCTCATCGGCAAAGCGCACCTGCTGCTCGGAAACGGGTCCCTGCAGCGCGGCGGCGGTATCGGCCGGCTGAAGGGCGCCGACCTCCGGAAACTGGAACAAGCGCTCGGCGTACGACTTGGAGCGGCCGGCGAGGGCGACAAGCTGTGGCAGACCGGCACCGATCAGCACGACCGGAAGCTGCCGCTGCGCGATCTGGTGCATGGCCATGATCAGCGCGCTCAACTCCTGTTCGCTCAGGTATTGCAGTTCGTCGATGACCAGCGCGACGGCCGTTTTGCGATCGGCCGCCGCTTCGCCCACGGCCACGAAAAGATTGCCGAGGTCCGCCTCCAGGTCCCCACTGTCGGCGGCGCCGGCCTCCGGGTCGATGTCGATGCCGATCTCGACGTCCTGATATTTGAGCTTGATACCGTTGAAGAAGCTCTTGAGCACACGCAGCCCGCGCTTGGCTTTCTCGCTGACGCTTTCCATCCGGTCGAGCGCGATCAGCAATTGCCGCAACGGCGGCAGCAGAAGACTGGCGAGAGGCTTGTTTTCGTGCGCCTCAATCATCACGGTCCGATAACCGCCTTGATCCGCGATTTCGCGAATCCGATTGAGCAGGACGGTCTTGCCCACGCCGCGCAGACCAATCAGAAGCTGGCTGCGTTCCGGTCGGCCAGCCTTGATGCGCCCCAGCGTGATCCGGGCCTGTTCCAGGATGTGCGCGCGGCCGGCAAGTTCCGGCGGCGGAGCGCCGGCGCCGGGCGAAAATGGGTTGTGCAGGGCGTCCATTGATATGGATCTTACTATAAGTTACTTATGTATTACGACATGCACATAATGTTTCTATAACTACCCATCCCTGGCAATCTCCGGCGCCAGCGGCCGCCCCGCCGCGACGCGGAACACGCGCCGGCCCCAGTGGCCGAGGTCGTCCAGCATCAGGTAGATGGTCGGCAGCACGATCAGGCTGACCACGGTCGCGAAGGCCAGGCCGCCGATGACGGCGCGCGCCAGCGGGAAGTACGCCGGGCCGTCGCCGCCGATGGTGGTGTCGCCCAGGGCCAGCGGCACCATCGCCAGGATGGTCGAGGCGGCGGTCATCAGGATCGGCCGCAGGCGGTCGCGCGAGCCCTGCACCAGCGCGCGCTCGCGCGTGAGGCCGGCCTCGCGCAACTGATGCACGTGGTCGATCAGCACGATGCCGTTGTTCACCACCACGCCCATCAGCACCAGCATGCCGATCATCGCCATGAACGAGAACGTGGTGCCGGTGGCGAAGAAGAACCAGTAGACGCCGACGAAGGAAAAGAAGATTCCGGTGATGATGGCCGAGGGCGCCAGCACGCTCTCGAACAGCGCCGCCATGACGATGTAGATGCAGGCCAGCGCCAGCAGCATGTTGGTCAGCATGGTCTGCTGCGACTGCGCGTCGTCGTCGAAGGCGCGGCCGTAGCCCCAGGAATAGCCGGCCGGGAACTGCAACTGGTTCAGCACCTGCTCGACGCGCTGCTTGGCGTCGTCGGCGGTCACGCCCTCGGCGGTGGAGAAGTTGATGGCGATGGCGGTGCGCCGGTTCTCGCGCCGGATGTCGCCGGGCACGTCGCCAATCGAAAGTTCTGCCACCGTCGACAGCGGGATGCGCTGGCCGGAGGGCGTCACCAGCGGCAGCGCGCGCAGGGCATCGATGTCGGTGCGATCCTCGCGGCGCATCTCCAGTACGAGTTCGATCTCGCCGTTGGCGGCGCGAAACGGCTTGAGCGGGGTGCCGCGCATGGCGCCGGCCACGACTTCGGCCACCTGTTGGCTGGACAGGCCGTACAGGCGCGCCTTGTCGCGGTCCACCCGCACGCGCATCTCCCAGCCGCTGGCGCCGGCGTTGACGCGCACGTCGGCGATGCCGGGCAGGCCGCGCATGAGACCGGCGACCTCGTTGGCGACCTCGCGCAGGCGCTCGCTGGATTCGCCGAGCACCTGCATCGCCAGCTTGTCCTTGCCGCCGCCGCGGCTGATGTCGAAGGTCGGCTCGCCGATCGCGATCTTGGGCAGGTCCTTGCGGATCTCGTCCTGGATCTGTTGCGGCGTCTTGGTCCGCGCCGTCTCGTCCTTGAGGTAGACCAGCGTGAAGGCGCGGCCGATGTCGAAGTAGCTGTAGCTGGTTTCCATCTCGAAGCGGTCCTGGTTGGCCGCCAGGTACGCCTCGATCGTGTTCACCGACCTGCGCACCGTGTCCAGCGGGTAGGTGCTGTTGAGGTTGTAGTCCAGGAACAGGCGCTTGGAGCCGTCTTGCGGGAACATGTCGGCCTTCACCATGGCGGCCGGGACGGCGACGCTGGCCAGGGTGAGGACGATGAACAGCGCGGTCCAGCCGCGGTGGTGCAAGGTCCAGTCGAGCACGCGCACGTAGCGCCCGGCCAGCCGCTCCATCCAGCGCGTGCCGCCCTTGACCGTCGGCGGGATGCGGGTGGTGAGCTGCGGGATCAGCGTCACCGCGACCAGCAGCGATGCCGCCAGGGAAATGCAGATGGTGACCGCGACGTGCGACAGGTACAGCGTCATCTCGTCCTGCGCGCCGAAGATGTTGGGCAGGAACACGATGGCGGTGGTCAGCGTGCCCAGCGTCACCGCCAGGCCCACCGAGTTCACGCCGGCCAGCGTCGCGCCGGCGGGATTCTCCGGGTGCTCGGCGCGCGCCTTGAAGATCGCCTCGTTCACCACCACGGCGTTGTCCACCAGCATGCCGACCGAGAGCATCAGGCCCATCAGGCTCAGGATGTTGAGGCTGTAGCCGAGGAAGAACATCGCCGCCAGCGTGATGACCAGCGACAGCGGGACGGAGGTGGTGACGATGAAGGTGGTGCGCCAGTCGCGCAGGAACAGGTACAGCACCACCAGCGACATCAGCGCGCCGATGAGGCCGGCTTCGACGAGATCGCGCAGCGAGGTGCGCACCGAAGTCGACTGGTCGTCGAACAGCACCAGCGCGATGCCGGCCATCTCCGGCAGGCGCTTGACCTCCTCGACTTCGACCATCACGCGGTCCGAGGTCTCCACCAGGTTGGCGCCGGACTCCTTGAATACCGACAGGCCGATGGCGTAGCGCTGGTTGAGGTGGCGCTCGTAGGTCTGGCGCGGCTGGGTGTAGCGGATGTCTGCGATGTCGGCCAGGCGCAGGCCCTGGCGGTTGACGACGAAGGTTTCGATGTCCCCGATGCGCGCGAAGCGGCCTTCCGGCTTGACGTAATAGCGCCGGCCGGCCTCCAGCACGTCGCCGGCGGCGAGCGCGAAGTTGGCCGCACGCAGCGTCTCGGCGAGCTGGCGCAGGTCGACGCCGTGGGCGGCGACGCGGTCGGCCGCCAGCTCGATGCGGATCTCCTTCTTCTCCACGCCGTACAAGTCCACCCGCGACACGCCCGGCAGGCGCTCGATGCGGCGCTTGAGGTTGCGCTCCAGCATGTCGTAGCCGGACTGCAGGTCGCGGTCGGCGGAGATGCGGAAGGTCAGCATCGGGATGTCGCCGGCGGCGAACTTCTGCACCTGGATGCGCTCGATGTCCGCCGGCAGGCTGGCGCGGATCGCATCGATCTTGTCGCGCGCCTCCACGCCCTTGACCGCCATGTCCTCGCCGATCTTGAAGCCCAGCTCGATCTGCGCGCCGTCGTCGCGCGAGGTGGAGTTCATGCGCTCGATGCCGGACAGCGTCGCCAGCGCCTCCTCCACCGGCCGCGCGATGCGGCGCTCGACCTCCTCGGGCGTGGAGTTGCGGTACGGGATGTTCACCTGCAGGCCGGGGAACTCGATGTCCGGCAGGAACTCCAGCGGCAGCTGGCGCGCGCCCATGATCCCGACGATGGTCAGGCAGGCGAAGAACATGAACACCGTGACCGGGCGCGCCAGCGAGATTTCGGTCAGTTTCATGACTTTATTCCCCCTCCCCTTGTGGGAGGGGGTTGGGGGGAGGGGTAGGGCGTGCCACCCGTCGCCCCTCTCCCTGTCCCTCTCCCACAAGGGGAGAGGGAACGCTTGCGAGAGCTTCGTGGGATTCCCGGTCGAGCAAGGTATATACAACCGGAATCACAACCAAGGTCAGCAGCGTGGACACGGTCAGGCCGCCGATGACGGTGATCGCCATCGGCGCGCGCACCTCGGCGCCCTCGCCGGCGCCGATCGCCATCGGCAGCAGGCCCAGCACGGCGGTCAGCGTGGTCATCAGGATCGGGCGCAGGCGCGCGCGGCCGCCTTCGAGCAGGGCCTGGGTGCGATCCATGCCTTCTTCGCGCAGGCGGTTGACCAGGTCGAGCAGGACGATGCCGTTCTTCACCACGATGCCGGCCAGCATGATCATGCCGATCAGCGCGATGACGTTGATGACCGAGCCGGTGAGGTACAGCGCCAGCACCGCGCCGATCAGCGCCAGCGGAATGGTGAACAGGATGACGAAGGGATGGATCAGCGACTCGAATTCGCTCGCCATCACGAGGTATACGAGGAACACCGCCAGCGCCAGGGCGAGTTGCAAGGAGCGGAACGACACCTCCATCTCCTCGCTCTGGCCGGCCACCTCGGCGGCGACGCCGGGCGGCAGCGCGACCTGGCGGATCAGCCCTTGCAGCTCGGCCACCGCCTCGCCCAGATCGCCGCGCGCGAGGTTGGCGGACAGCACGATCACGCGCTGCTGGTCGACGCGGCGGATCTCGCTGGGACCGCTGCGCTGGCTCACCACGGCCACCGCCGCCAGCGTCAGCGGACGCTCGGCGTCCGGGTTGACGACGAGATTGCGGATCGCCTCGATGGAGGCGCGGTCGACTGCCGCGCCGCGCACCAGCACGTCGATCTCGCGGTCGTCGAGGCGGTAGCGCGTCGCCACCGCGCCCTGCACGGCGCGGGCGACGCGCGCGGCCAGGTCGGCGGTGTTCAGGCCCAGGGCGGCGGCGCGCTCCTGGTCGAACACGACTTGCAGCTCCGGATGGCCGGGGCGCAGCGTGGTCTCGACCTCGGTGAAACGGTCGGAAGCCAGCATCCGGCCGCGCAACTGCTCCGCGACGCGGGACAGGGCGTCCAGGTCGTAGCCGGCGACCTCGACTTCCAGCGGCGTCTTGAGAGTGAACAGCGTCGGCCGGGTGAAGCGGTACGACAGGCCCGGCAGGCCGTCGAGCTTTTGCCGCAACTGCTCCATCAGCGCCGGCTCCTGCGCGTAGTGCTCCGGCTTGAGCGCGAGGTTAAGCACGCCGTAGTTCTGGCCGCCGGCGTCGCTGCTGGCGTCCAGGCGGGTGCCGGTGCCGGCCACCGAGTAGTTGGCGGCGAGCGCCTCGTGTCCGCGCACGGTCTGCGCCAAGCGTTGCAGCGCGGCGTCGGAACGCTCCAGCGGCGTGCCGGGCGCCAGCGTCACCTCGGTGCGGAACTCGCCCTGGTTGAACGGCGGCAGCAGCTCCACGCCGATGCGGGTCAGCAGGAACAGCGAGAACGCGAACAGGGCGCCGGCGGTCGCCAGCACCGTGCCGCGGTTTTGCAGCGACCAGGCCAGCAGCGGCACGTAGCGGTTTTCCAGCGCCTTGTAGCCGCGCTGCCAGCCTGCGGCCAGCGGCCGCAGCACGGCGCCGAGCAGGAACGCGGCGGCGCCGAAGATCCAGACGAAGGGCCGGATCAGCCAGGGCGCGCCGCGCTCGAACAGGCCGTAGCGGACCTGGGACAGGCCGCGGCGCAGGACGTGGCCGGCGGCGCGCGGCGGCGTCGCCGGCGGCACCGCCTGCACGCGCGTCTCGCGCGACACCAGCATCGGCGTCACCGTGAAGGACACGATCAGCGAGAACAGCAGCGAGCCGGTCACGACCAGCGCCTGGTCGGCGAACAACTGGCCGGCGATGCCCTGCACGAACACCATCGGGAAGAACACGGCGACGGTGGTGAGGGTGGACGCGGTGACGGCGGCGACGACTTCCTTGGCGCCGACGACGGTCGCGCGCGCCAGCGGCAGGCCCTGCTCGTGCTTGCGCGTGATGTTCTCCAGCACCACGATGGCGTCGTCGACCAGGAGGCCGATGGCGAGCGCGATGCCGCCCAGCGACATGATGTTGAGCGACACGCCGGCGCCGTACATCAGGTTGAAGGTCGCGATCACCGAAACCGGGATCGCCAGCGAGACGACGGCGGTGATCCAGGCGTTGCGCAGGAACAGGTACAGCACCAGCACCGCCAGCAGGCCGCCCTCGATCGCCGCGTGCATGACCTCGTCGATCGCCTGCTTGATGAACACCGACTGGTCGTACAGCGTGGTCAGTTGCAGCTCGGCCGGCAGGGCCTTGCCGACGGCCTGCGCGCGCTTGAGCGCGGCCTCCGCGACCGCCACGGCGTTGGCGTCGCCTTCCTTGTACAGCGCGATCTCGACGGCCTCCTGGCCGTCGATGCGGATGATCGCCTGGCGCTCCTTGTAGCCGGCGCGCACTTCGGCGAGGTCGCGGATGTACACCGGGCGATCCGTCCGCGTCGCCACAATGGTGTCGCGGATTTCGTCCAGGCTCTTGAACTGGTTGAGCGTGCGCACGAGGTAGCTCTGCGTGCCCTCGTCCACGCGGCCGCCGGAGATGTTGGCGTTCTCCACGCGCAGGCGCTCGGCCACCTGCTCCAGCGTGAGGTTGAGCTGGTTCAGGCGCGACAGGTCCACCAGCACCTGCACCTCGTCCTCCAGGCCGCCGCCGATCTTGACCGCGGCGATGCCCGGCACGCCCTCCAGCATCTTCTGCACCTGCTGCTCGGCGATGCGGCGCAGGCGCTTCAGGTCGGACTCGCTCGCCTGCGCGCCGGATTTCAGCGCCAGGCCGAGCCTCACGATGGGGTCCTGCGTCGGATCGAAGCGCAGCACGATTGGCCGCTTGGCCTCCTTGGGCAGCACCAGCGCGTCGAGCTTCTCGCGCACGTCGAGCACGGCGAAGTCCATCTCCGTGCCCCAGTTGAACTCCAGCGTGACATCGGCGCGGCCGGCCTGCGAAACCGAGCGCACCTGGCGCACGCTCTTGATGATGCCCAGCGCCTCCTCGATCGGCTTGGACAGCAAGGTCTCGACTTCGGTGGGCGCCGCGCCGGGCAACTCGGTGCGGATGGTCAGCGTCGGGTACGAGAGGTTGGGCAGCAGCGTCACCTCCAGCCGCGACAGCGAGACGAAGCCGAACAACAGCACCGCCAGCGTCAGCATGGTGATCGCGACCGGGCGGCGGGTGGACAGCTCAATGATGTTCATGCGGGGGTCCCCGGCACTTCCTTATTTCGCACCAGGCACGGCGTGGGCGGCCGGCGGCGGGCCGGCCCCTCGGTTGCGACGTGCCGACGATCCGTTCTTGTAATCAGTTCGCGGCCGCGGCCTGCGCCGTCACCGGCGCGCCGCCGGCGGGCGGCGCGTTCACGACTTCCACCCGCGCCTGATCCTTGAGGTTGGCCTGGCCGGTGGTGACGACCTGGTCGCCGGCCCTGAGGCCGTCCAGCACCTCGTAGCGATCGCCGTCGGAGTAGCCGACCTTGATCGCGCGCCGGCTCGCCTTCCGGTCGGCGACGACGAACACGGCGAAGGCCGCGTCCTCGGACAACACGGCGTCCTTGGGCACCAGCACGGCGTTCTCGCGGCGGTCGTAGCGGATCTCGACGCGGCCGAACATGCCGGGCTTCAGCTCCGGCTGGCCGGCGTTCATCGCCACCGTGACCTTGACCGTGCCGGTGGCGGAGTCCACCACCGGGTTCACGCGCAGGATCGCGCCGCGGAACCCGCGGTGCGGCCAGGCGTCCACCGTCAGCGCCGCGTCCTGGCCGGCGCGCAGCTTGTGGATGTCGCGCTCCGGCACGTAGATGTTGGCCTGCAGGCGGTCCATGCGCGTGACGCGGAACGCCGGCGCGCCGGGCTGGATGGTGTTGCCGAGCTTGATGTGGCGCGCGGAGATCACGCCGTCGAAGGGCGCCCGGATCTCGCTCTCCTCCAGCGTCAGGAGCGCCAGCTCGTAGGCGGCGCGCGCGGCGTCGCGCTCGAACTTGCTGCGCTCGAACAGCTCGCGCGAGATCAGGTTGCGCTGGAACACCGACTCGTTGCGCCGGTAGTCCTGCTCCAGCTTGTCCAGCGTGGCCTGCGCGCGCGCGGCCTCCAGCTTGAGCCGCTCGGTCTCCAGCCGCGCCAGCGCCTGGCCGGTGCGCACGCGCGCGCCTTCCTCGACCAGCACCTGCTCGATCACGCCGGCGGTCCTGGCGACCACGGTTGCCTCGTCCTCGGCTTCCAGCGTCGCGGTGCCGCGGTAGGCGGCGTCGATCGCGCCGACCGTCACCGGCGCGACCTCCACCGGGATGGCGGCTTCTTCCTTCTTCTCCTCTTCCTTCTTGCCCGGGCAGGCGGCAAGCGCCGGTACGGCGAGCAGCAGGGCCAGAAGGCGATAGCGGATTTTCATGGCGGGTCTTGGAAAACGTGAGAACGCCCGGCCACCGGGCCGGGCGTCGGAAGATGGAGTAGCTTAGCCCTTGGGCTGGGCAGGCGCAGCGAGGCGGGCGGTCTCGTCCACGACCACGCCGTCCAGCACCGGCAGCCACTGCTTGATGTCGTCGCGCACCTGCTCGCGGATGATGCGCAACGCCTCGTTGCCCTGGTGCGCGATGACGGCGCCGAGATACGGCAGCGGCGACAGCGCGGAGTCGGCGGCCTGGCTCGCCGCGGGCATCGCGGCGGCGGTGAGCAGCGCGGTCAGCGCGGCGATCTTCTTGATCTTCAGCATTGCCATCTCCTGTGTGAGTGCGCGGCTCCTGTTGCGCGAACCATGCCAAGCGACGCATCCGACATATCACGTTGAAAAAACGTAACTTTTCCAATTGAACCCCGGAACGGCCACGGCCGTTCCAAGGCGTTCAAGCCAACTGTTGGTGCGATCAACCAATATGTCGCCATCGATGCCATTTGCGTCGCGCGGCGTTCCCGACAATTTAGATGCGCGCGAGGCGCAAACGGTTGCGCCAAAAGGCGCTTAGACAAAAGCGATGGCCTCGGCCCGGCGCAAGCCCGGATGCAGTAGGATGGCGCTCCTTTCGCTTCGAGACGTGTCATGCAGATTGCCGAGCGCTGTGTCGTTTCCATTCATTACACGCTGAAGGACGACGGCGGCGAGGTGCTGGACAGCTCCGCCGGCGGCGAGCCGCTGGCCTACCTGCATGGCACCGGGAACATCATCCCCGGACTGGAAAAGGCGCTGGCCGGCAAGCGCGCCGGCGACAAGCTGAGCGTGCGCGTGGAGCCCGCCGAGGGCTACGGCGAGCGCGACGAGCGCCTGGTGCAGCAGGTGCCGCGCCGCATGTTCCAGGGTGTAAGCGATCTGCAACCCGGCATGCGCTTCCACGCGCAGGGCGACCACGGCCCGGTCGCCGTGATCGTGACCCGCGTGGCCGGCGACATGGTCACGGTGGATGGCAATCACGCCCTGGCCGGCGTGACGCTGAACTTCGAAGTGGAAGTCGCCCAGGTGCGCGACGCCACCCTGGAAGAGCTGAGCCACGGCCACGTCCACGGTCCGGGCGGCCACCATCACGAGTAGGGTGCGTACAACGCGCCCTGTCCCGGTGGAGGCCCCGTATCGGGGCCGACACGGGACCAGCCGCTGAACCGCGCGCGGCTGCCGCCGCGACCGTCCGCTTCCCATTTTTGAATCCTGCCGGGCCGCCGGCGCGCCCTTGCGCGCCCGGCGGAACCGCGAAGCTGAGCCGTCGATTAGGTTCTTTTGACCATTTCGGCGGGGCGGCCCTTCCAATAACTTGCGCCGCCTCATTCCTAAAACGCAAGGATTACGGAAGTGGCGCGCTTTCAACGTTTCGCCGCGCATGTCTGCGCGGGTATTGCCATGATCGCTGTACTTTCCATGACCGCGTGCGGCGGCGGATCGGGCGGCTCTTCTGGACCCGGACTGGCACCGCTTGATCCTGCCGCCGCTCCGGCACAAAACTTCGATTTGTCCAACTGGAAGTTAACCATTCCATCGGGAAAAGACATCCCGAACGACGAGTTGAATGACGGTTACACGCTGGAGGGGGCGTTCTACACCGATCCGCAGACCGGCGGCATGGTGTTCCGCAGCCCGAACATCGCCGGCCACACCTCCGGCTCCAAGTACTCGCGCTCCGAGCTGCGCGAGATGCTGGACCCGGGCGCGTCGGCGACCGCCGACTCCAACAACTGGAAGCCGGAGGACGGCGGCACGCTCCAGGCGACGCTGCGCGTGGACCGCGTCTCCACCACCGGCGACGCCGAGAAGCTCGGCCGCGTCGTCATCGGCCAGATCCACGGCCCGGACACCGAGGTGATCCGCCTCTACTTCGACAAGAAGCCGCAGGAGAAGACCGGCCGCATCTACGCCGGCCACGACAGCATCTCCAACAAGAACCGCTACTCCGAGGACATCGTCGGCAACGACGGCGGCGACGGCATCGCGCTCGGCGAAGTCTTCGGCTACCGCATCGACTACAGGGACAACGACCTCACGGTGACGGTCTCGCGCCTGTCCGGCGGCAAGACGGTCTACCGCACGGCGATCGACTCCGGCTACGTCGGCAAGAACGTCTACTTCAAGGCCGGCGTTTACAACCAGAACAACACCGGCGACAACAAGGACTACGTGCAGGCGACGTTCTTCGCCCTGTCGCAGCATCACCCGCTTCTGAACGGCGAGTAAGCGTCAACGGCGGGCGGCATCCGGATTGTCCAGCAGCAGGCCGACTTCCAGGATGTCGCCCTCGGCCGAGATGTCACGCACGATCAGCTCGAAAGAGCCCAGCGGGATGCGGTCGCCCAGCTCGGCGCGGCCGCGCAGGCGGTGGGCGAAGGCGTCGCGCAGGGTCTTGTTCGACAGGTCCGGCGGCACCGGCAGGCCGTAGCGCTCGGCAACCGAATTCACCGTGATCTCCGGCGGCAGCGAGAAATCGCCCAGGAACAGGCGCTCGTCGCCGGCCGGGCTGCCGGCGTAGATGCGGTCCAGCAGCTTGATGTGCCGCTCCGCGCAGAACAGGTAGACGGTGTCGCCGGGCTTGAGGTCGCCGGCCTGGTGCGGGCGCATGGATTCGCCCTGACGCAGCACCAGCGAGGGCCGCGCCCAGCGCGGGATGCGCACGCCCATCAGCACCGGGCTTTTCTCGCTCAGCCGGTAGGCGACCAGCTCGTGCGTGGCGCGGCCGGGCAGCTCCACATCTATGCGGTCCACCAGGCCGCTGGTGTCGGACTCGATCAGTCCCAGGCGCCGCGCCACCGGGCGCACGGTCCAGCCCTGGATCAGCAGCGAGAACACCACGACCAGGAAGGCGGTGTTGAAGATCAGGCGCGCGTGCTCGGTCGGCCCCATCAGCGGCAGGATCGCGAGCAGGATGGACACCGCGCCGCGCAGGCCGACCCAGGCGACGAATGCGGTCTCCCTCGGCGGGACGCGGAACGGCGCCAGGCAGGCGACGGTCGCCAGCGGGCGCGCGATGAAGGTCAGCACCGCGGCGACCAGCAGCGCCGGCACGATCGCGGCCGGGAACTGCGAGGGCGTGGCGAACAAGCCCAGCGTCAGGAACATGAGGATCTGCGACAGCCAGGTCATCGCCGCCTGGAAGCGGCGCAGCGAGTACTTGGCCTTGAGCGGCCGGTTGCCGGCGACCAGCCCGGCGAGATACACCGCCAGAAAGCCGCTGCCGCCGAGCAGGTCGGCGCCGGCGAACACGCACAGCGTGGCGGACAGCGCGACCAGCGGGTACAGCGCGGTGTCCATGTCGAACACGTTGATGACGCGCACGACCGCCCAGCCGCCGGAAAGACCCAGCGCGGCGCCCAGGCCGAACTGCTGCACCAAGTGCAGCAGCACCATCGGGCCGATGCGGTCCGGTGCCTGCGGCGCCATCGCCAGCTCCAGCAGCGTCAGGGTCAGGAACACCGCGACCGGGTCGTTGGTGCCCGACTCGATCTCCAGGATCGAGCGCACGCGCTCGCGGATGCGGATGCCGCCGGTGCGCAGCAGGAAGAACACCGCGGCCGCATCGGTGGAGCTGATCGCCGCGCCCAGCAGCAGGCTCTCGGTCCAGGACAGCGGCAGGACGGCATGGGCGACCCAGCCGGCAAGCGCCGCGGTGACGACCACGCCCAACGTGGCCAGCGTGATGGCCGGCGCGGCGGCGACGCGGTAGACGCGAAGGGGCGTGGCGAAGCCGCTGTCGAACAGGATCACCGCCAGCGCCAGCGAGCCGGCGGCGTACGCCAGTGGCGCATCGTTGAAGTGGATGTTGCCGGGCCCGTCCTCGCCGGCGAGCAGGCCGACGAGCAGGAACACCAGCAGCAGCGGGGCGCCGAGCCGGAAGCTCAGCACGCTGGACAGGATGCTCAGCAGCACCAATGCCGCGACCACCAGCGCGAATGCGTGCCCGTATTCCGCCACCGCCGCTCCCGGCAAGGCCCGCGGCCATTATGGCGGGCGCCGCGCCGGAACGTCCCATCCGCTAAAATCCGCGCCCCCGGTTGGTTTCGTCCATGTCCTCCATCGCCCAGCAGGCGGCACTGCGCCGCACCTTCGCCATCATCTCGCATCCGGACGCGGGCAAGACCACGCTGACCGAAAAGCTGCTGCTGTTCGGCGGCGCGATCCAGTTGGCCGGCACGGTCAAGGGCCGCAAGGCCAGCCGCCACGCGACCTCCGACTGGATGACGCTGGAGCAGGAGCGCGGAATTTCGATCACCACTTCGGTGATGCAGTTCCCGTACAAGGACCGCGTGGTGAACCTGCTGGACACGCCGGGCCACGAGGACTTTTCCGAGGACACCTACCGTACGCTGACCGCGGTGGATTCGGCGCTGATGGTGATCGACGCCGCCAAGGGCGTGGAGCCGCGCACGATCAAGCTGATGGAAGTGTGCCGCATGCGCGACACGCCGATCGTCACCTTCATCAACAAGCTCGACCGCGAAGGCCGTCCGCCGCTGGAGCTGCTGGACGAGATCGAGCGCATCCTCAACATCCGCTGCACGCCGATCACCTGGCCGGTGGGCATGGGCCGCGACTTCAAGGGCGTGTACCACCTGCTGGAGGACCGCTACTACCTCTACTCCGGCGAGAAGCTGCGCGTGTCGGACATCGAGACCATCGACGGCCTGCGCGCGCCGGGGCTGGAGGAGCGCTTCGGCTGGACCTACAAGCAGCTCCTGGAAGAGATCGAGCTGGTGCAGATGGCCGGCCACGGCTTCGACCTGGAGCAGTACCGCGCCGCGAAGCTGACGCCGGTGTTCTTCGGTTCCGCGATCAACAATTTCGGCGTGCGCGAGCTGCTCAACGGCTTCGTCGAATGGGCGCCGTCGCCGAGCGCGCGCGCGGCCGACACGCGCGAGGTGAGGCCGGAGGAAGCCAAATTCACCGGCTTCTGCTTCAAGATCCAGGCCAACATGGACCCCAAGCACCGCGACCGCGTGGCCTTCGTGCGCATCGCCTCCGGCGCCTATCGCCGCGGCATGAACATCCACTCCGTGCGCCTGGGCGGCACCGTGCGCGTGTCCAATGCGCTGACCTTCATGGCCAAGGACCGCGAGACGGTGGAGGAGGCGTATCCCGGCGACATCATCGGCCTGCACAACTACGGCACCATCGCCATCGGCGACACCTTCAGCGAGGGCGAGACGCTGCGCTATTCCGGCGTGCCCAACTTCGCGCCGGACCTGTTCCGCCCCGTGGTGCTGAAGGCCCCGCTCAAGGCCACGCAGCGCAACAAGGGCCTGGACCAGTTGTGCGAAGAAGGCGCGACCCAGGTCTACCGGCCGCTGACCAACAACGACATCGTCCTGGGCGCGGTCGGCCAGCTCCAGTTCGAGGTCACGGCGTTCCGCCTCAAGGACGAGTACGGCGTCGAGGCCGCGCTGGAGCCGGTGACGGTCCACTGCGCCCGCTGGATCGCCGCCGACGACCCGAAGAAGCTCAAGGAGTTCCAGGAGAAAAACGATGCGCGCCTGGCGCGCGACCACTTCGGCGACCTGGTTTATCTCGCGTCCAGCGCCGTGAACCTCGCAATGGCGCAGGAGCGCTGGCCGGACGTGCGCTTCGTCGAGACGCGCGAGCACGGTGCGGCCGAAACGTAGAATCGCGGCGGAGTCTGAGGCTCAATACCGAGGTGCGCCCCGGGTCGTAGAACGTCCTGCTCACCCCAGCAGCCGCCGCTGAAGCAGGGATTGCATGTCCCGGCGGCCGTCGGCAATCAACATGACGGTGATCGCTTCATCCGTCGTTTGGCAGATCATCCGATAAGGTTTGTGGTGGACTTGGCGGAATTGCCGGATGCCGAGACTGGCAAGCTCCTTCGGGTACTCGCCGCGCTCCGGAAAGCCGGCGAGCTTGGTGAGTACGCCGCCGATTCCGTCCACCAGGCGATCGGCTCGGGCGACGCCGTCGTGGGCAGCGACGAAGGCGTGTATGTCGTCGAGATCGCGAACCGCATCCTCGGTGAGCAGTATCGGCCTGCTCACTCCGCGCGCCGTCGCCGCGACTTGATCCGTGCGACGGCCTCATCCAGCGGCACGACCCGACCGCTCGCAATCTGCTGCTGGCCCAAGGCCAGAATCTTCAGCAGCGCCAGGGTTTCCTGCGTCTCCTCGTAGCTGTGGATGTCCTGCAGCACGGCCTTGGCTTCGCCGTTCTGGGTGATGACCATCGATGGGCCGCGACTTGCGAGGTCCCGGACGATTTCCGAGGCATGCGCCTTGAGAAAGCTGATCGGGCGGATGCGCGTGGCGAGCTTCATCGGAGAGACTCCAGATGTGACCTGTATATGGACCGATTTTAGGTCACGAATGCGCTCACGCGATCGGACTTGCCGCTTCTCGGTCGGCGTTGGGCGATTCCAGCTATTGCCCCGGCCATCATTGCACGGCAGTCTTCGCCCCTCATGACCCAGCGCGATTGCGTCTACCCGGCCTTCAAACCGATGACTTCCAAGTACGACACCCGCCAAGTCCAAATCACCGGCGCCTTCATCGCCTTCGTCCTCGTCCATGTTGCCTGCGTCGGCGTGTTCTTCACCGGCGTGTCCTGGTCCGACGTCGCCCTGGCCGTCGGCCTCTACGCCCTGCGCATGTTCGGCATCACCGCCGGCTATCACCGCTACTTCGCGCACCGCGCGTTCCAGACCGGCCGCGCGTTTCAGTTCCTGCTCGCCTTCATCGCGCAAAGTTCGCTGCAGAGCGGCGCGGTGTGGTGGGCGGCCAAGCACCGCGACCACCACAGCTATTCCGACACGCCGCGCGACTCGCACTCGCCGCGCCAGTACGGCTTCTGGTTCTCGCACCTGGGCTGGATCTTCCACGAGGAGGCGCAGAAGGCCGACTACGGCCGCGCGCCCGACCTCACGCGCTACCCCGAGCTGATGTGGCTGGACCGCAACCGCTTCCTGCCCGGCATCGTGCTGGGCTTCGCCACCTGGGCGCTGTTCGGCTGGTCCGGCCTGTTCGTCGGCTTCTTCTGCTCCAGCGTCGCGCTGTATCACGCCACCTTCGCGATCAACTCCGTCGCCCACGTGGTCGGCCGCCAGCGTTATCTCACCGGCGACGACTCGCGCAACAACTGGTGGCTGGCGCTGCTGACCTTCGGCGAAGGCTGGCACAACAACCACCATTACTTCATGGCCTCGACGCGCCAGGGCTTCCGCTGGTGGGAAGTGGACGTCACCTACTACCTGCTCAAGGGCCTGTCCGCCCTGCGCCTGGTGTGGGGCCTGCGCGAGCCGCCGGCGCACGTGGTCGCCGGCCAGCGCTCGCTGTCGGCCGAGATCAAAGAGCGCGTCGCGGCGCACCTGGCCGCCAGCTTCTCCGTGGAGAAGATCGCCGAACGCGCGCGCGTCCGCTGGGCCGCCGCCAACCCCGGCCAGCGTTGGGAGGACTTCTGCAAGCGCGCCCAGGAAAAACTGGCGCAGGTCCACCTGCCCGAGCTGCCGAGCCTGGACGAGATGCGCGCCCGCGCCCAGCGCATGTTCGCGCGCTCGCCGGCCATGGACGAGATCATCGCCCGCGCCCGCGAGATGCTGGAGCAGGCGGTGGCGGCGCAGCTGGCCTTGCAGCCGGTGGCGGTCCGCGCCTGATCCGCGTTGTCCACGCCTGACGCGATAACCGCCGGCGCGGCGCACGATCCGTTCGCGGCGCTGCGCTATCCGGAGTTCCGCAATCTTTCCGGCGCCACGTTCCTGATTACCGCCGCCATCCTGATCCAGGAGGTGGCGCTGGGCTACGAGCTGTACCGCCTCACGCGCGATCCGCTGTCGCTGGGCTTCATCGGACTGGCGGAAGCCATCCCGTTCATGGGGCTGGCGCTGTTCGGCGGTCATCTCGCCGACAACCGCGAGCGACGCGGGCTGATGCAGGGGGCACTGCTGGCGATCCTGCTCGGCTCGCTGGCGCTGTGGGTCCTGACCTTGCCGGCAGTGCGTCCGCTGCTGTCGCAGGCCGCCTTGCTGGCCGCGATCTACGGCGTGATCTTCCTGCTGGGTCTGGCGCGGGGCATCTACTCGCCGGCAGCGTCCTCGCTCAAGGCGTTTCTGGTCCCGCGCGAGCTGTATCCCAATTCCTCCGCCTGGAACAGCTCGTTCTGGCAGGCGGGCGCGATCCTTGGCCCGGTCGCCGCCGGCTTTCTCTACGCCGGCTTCGGCCTGTCCGGCACCCTGGCGGTGGTGGTCGGGACCTTCGCGCTGGCGTTCCTGCTCATCTCCACCATCGCCCCGCGCCCGGTGGTGGCCAAGCCGCAGGAAGCGGGCGGCCTGTGGGCCAGCCTCAAGGAAGGGCTGGACTACGTGTTCCGCACCAAGGTCATCCTCTACGCGATCTCGCTGGACATGTTCTCGGTGCTGTTCGGCGGCGTGGTCGCGATCCTGCCGGTGTTCGCCGAGGACATCCTGCGCGTCGGCCCCGAGGGCCTGGGCGTGCTGCGCGCGGCACCGGCGGTGGGCGCGCTGCTGACGATGCTGCTGTGCGCCTACCACCCGCCGACACGCAAGGCCTGGCGCAACCTGCTGTGGGCCGTCGCCGGCTTCGGCGTGGCGACGCTGTTGTTCGCGGTCTCGGAAAGCTTCTGGCTGTCGGCCGCCATGCTGTTCGCCACCGGCGCTTTCGACAGCGTCAGCGTCATCATCCGCCAGACCATCCTGCAGGCCATGCCGCCCGACCACCTGCGCGGCCGCGTGGTCGCGGTCAACAGCATCTTCGTCAGCTCGTCCAACGAGCTGGGCGCTTTCGAATCCGGTCTCGCGGCGAAGCTGATGGGCACGGTGCCGTCCGTGCTGTTCGGCGGCGCGATGACGCTGGCGACGGTCGGCTGGATCTGGCGGCGGTCACGCGAGCTGTTCGGCGCGCGGCTGCACTGAACGGGGTTCAGATCCGGATCGCCGCCCAGCCGCGCCGCTCCCAGGCGCCGATGAAGACCACGGCCTGGATGCCGCGGTAAATCGTCATCGCACCCCAGACCGTCGCCAGGCCCAGGCCCAGGCCCGGGCCGAGCAGGTAGGCGAGCGGCAGGAACAGCAGCCATTGCAGCCCGCTGGCGACGCGCATGACCAGGCCGGCGGCGCCGGCGCCGAGCAGGGCGTGCATCATGATGAGGCCGAGGCCGTCCACCAGGATGCCGAGGCCGACCAGTTGCAGCGGGAAGCGGCCCAGTACCACCAGTTGCGCGTCGCGCAAGAAAAATAGCAGCAGCGCGTCGGTGGCGAGCAGCATCGGCAGCGCCAGCGTGCCGAACACCCAGGCGCCGACGCGGTACACGTCCCAGGCCCAGCGATGCGCGTCCGGCGCGTCCTTGCGGCCCAGGGCCTGCGACACCAGCGTGGTCGCGGACAGGCCCAGGCCGATGCCGGGCAGCACGGCCAGCAGCGACAGGTTCACCAGCACGTTGGCCACCGCCAGCTCCTGCGTGCCGATCTGGCCGACGATCCAGAACAGCACGACGAAGCCGCTGGAGAACAGGAGCTGCTGCACGCAGGACGGCAGGCCCAGGCGCAGCAGCCCGCGCAGTTGGTCGGCGCTCGGCCGGCGCGCGAGGAAGCCGGCGCCGTGCGCATGGCGCTTTGCGTGCCAGAAATAGGTCGCGGTGCCGATGACGATGCTGAGCGTCGTGCCGATGCCGGCGCCCATCGTGCCCAGCGCCGGCAGGCCGAACTTGCCGTAGATCAGCATCCAACTGAACGCGATGTTCAGTGCGTGCATCCACAGCAGCGTGTAGAGATACAGCCGCGCCAGCTTGACCGCGCTCCAGTAGCCGCGGAACGAGAAGTTCATGCCGATGAAGGCAACCGCGACCAGGCGCCACTGCAGGTACGGCACCGCCTGGCGGATCACTTCCGGGTCGTCCAGCAGCAGGTTCAGGACCCAGGGCGTGCCCAGGATCAGCACCACCGTCAGCGGCAGGCCGATCGCCAGCGACAGCAGCAGGCCGCCGTTGAGCGCCACCGCGGTCTCGCCATCCCGGCCCTCGCCGACGCGGCGCGCGGCAGTGGCCTGCACCGCGGCGGACAGGCCGGTGATCGCGGCCACCGCCATGAAGTTGAGGAAGTTGGAGATGCCGGTGGCGGCCAGCGCCGCGGCGCCCAGGCCGCCGACCAGCCAGGTGTCCACCAGGTTGAGCACGTTCTGCGAGGTCATGCCGCCGATGATCGGCAGCGACAGTCCCAGGATCTCGCGCGTGCGCGGGCTTGCGATGCGCACGCGCGGCTTACTTTTCTTCGACCACGTTGACCACGGCCGCCGTGAGCTGGAACGGCTTGCCGCCCAGCGCCTGCTGGAGGTCCGGCGGCAGGTCGCGCTTGTCCAGGCGCAGCAGCGTCATGGCGGCGAAGCCGGGGCGCGGGCCTTCGACTTCGCCGGCCCAGGACTCGATCTTCCGGTGCTCGCTCGGCTTGATTCCCAGCGCCGACAGCTTCTCCGGCAGCAGTGCCTTGCTGCCCTCGTCCAGCGCGGCGGTGGAGGTCTGCACCTCGACCCAGGTGGAAAAGTCGCGGTCCAGCAGCGGCGCCGCCACCGCCTGCACCACGCGCGAGGCCAGGCGCCGCTCGATCCACCGGCCGACCCGCGCCGGCAGCGCCGGCGGCTGCGCGCCCGGCTCGGGCTTGGGCGCCGGCGCGGGACGGCGCAGGCTCAGGCGGAACTGCGCGCGCAACTGCACGCGCTCGCCGTCGGCCTCCGGCTCCGACTTCATCTCCACCTTCATCTGCCACAGCGGGCCGGCGCTGCCCGGCACTTCCGCCGCCAGCGACACGGCCTCGCCCTGCAACCGCTCGGCCAGCAGCGACTCGCCGGCTTGGCGCAGGCGCTGCACGCGGTCACGCAAACGGCTTACGATTCCCATATGAGTTCATGTTACCGGTTTGTGGTGAGCGGGCGCGTGCAGGGCGTGTACTTCCGTCAAACGACCGTGAACGAGGCGCAAAAGTTGCGCCTGTCGGGCTGGGTGCTGAACCTGCCGGACGGCCGCGTCGAGGGCGTCGCCTGCGGCGAGCCGGAGGCGCTGGAAAAGCTGCGCCTGTGGCTGCACCGCGGCCCGCCGGCGGCGCAGGTCGAGTCCGTACTGTGGACGCCGGCGGACGCGCCGCCGACGCCCGGTTTCGTGCTCCGCCGCTAGACTTCGACGCCGCCCGCCGGCAGAAATTCGAACTGGTAGCCGCGCCTGGCGGACTTGGCTTCCACGTAATCGGCCATGCGCGACAGGCGCGCGGGTACCTTCATCAGCTTGTCCTGCGCCTGCCGCCCCTCGGGCGACAGGCCGGTCAGGGCGCCGATCTTCCAGTGGTCGAGCAGCTCTTCCACGATCTCCTGGTACTGGCGCGGTCCGAAAATGTCGCCGCGGCGCACCACCTCGCTCATGTCGTCGAAGCCGGCGATGTTGTGGCCGGGCATGGCGAAGCCGAGCGCGACCTTTTGCAGCGAGTGCAGGGCGGTGTCGGGGTCCTGGCTCAGCACCTCGCCGAACAGCGCGCGATAGAACTGGTAGTGGCGCGACTCGTCGCCGGCGACGTGCGCGAGCATG
The DNA here is from genome assembly GCA_016182805.1 of Gammaproteobacteria bacterium. Lineage (GTDB taxonomy): Bacteria > Pseudomonadota > Gammaproteobacteria > Nevskiales > Nevskiaceae > JACPFV01. The sequence goes on along the minus strand of JACPFV010000063.1, from coordinate 40,243 downwards.
CGTTGCAGGCGCGGCTCGTAATCGGCGGCGGCGCGGCCGGTGTTGGCGTGGCTGACCTGCGTCGCCTTTTCCTGCAAGGACGTATAGGCGAGCAGGCGGTACGGGTCCTGCTCCCAGTCCGGCTCGAAGCCGGCCTCGATGTACTGGTATTGCAGGCGCTCCAGCGCGCCCATGCGGAACACGCGCGCGTCGCGCACGTAGTCGCGGATCGCGCAGCCGTGGCGGTCTTCCTCCGCGGTCCACACGTTGTTCCACTCGCACCAGGCGCTGTCCTGGCCCATGTGCTGGGCGATCAGGCGGTGGAAGTGCGGCAGCCCTTCCTCGGTCAGCAGGTTGAGCGCCAGCGCCACCAGCACGGCGGCCGGCAGGTGGCGGGCCGCCTCGCGCAGCCGCGCCGTCAGCGCCTCGTCCTCGGCGCCGGCGTCGGCCGGCTGCAGGTCGTTGGGGAACCACAGCTTGCGGCGGCCGCGGTGCGCCTCGATCCGCTTGCGGATGAACGATTCCATCGCCGTCAGCACCTCGAGCTGACGGGCGGTCCCGAAACCGAGCCTGCGGGCAAGACTGGCCATGAACGCTCCCCGGAGCAAAAACCGTCGCCATTTCGACAAGGCGGGCGGCCGGATTCTCCCATGCGCCTTCCAGCCGCCCGTCCGTCTCGCGGCCGTCGCCGGAACGGACGGCCTCAGCGGCCGATCAAGGTGAGAAATTCGGTGCGCGTGCGCGAGTCGTCGCGGAACTGGCCGAGCATGGCGGACGTCGTCATCGCCGAGTTCTGCTTCTCCACGCCGCGCATCATCATGCACATGTGGCGCGCCTCCACCACCACGCCCACGCCCAGCGCGTTGGTCACGCGCTGCACGCACTCGGCGATCTGGCGCGTGAGGGTCTCCTGGATCTGCAGGCGCCGCGCGAACATGTCGACGATGCGCGGGATCTTGGACAGGCCGATGACGCGGCCGTTGGGCAGGTAGGCCACGTGGCAGCGGCCGAAGAACGGCAGCAGGTGGTGCTCGCACAGGGAGTACAGCTCGATGTCGCGCACGATCACCATCTCGTCGTTGCCGGACTCGAAGATCGCGCCGTTGACGATCTTGTCCAGGTCCTGCCGGTAGCCCTGGGTCATGAACTGCAGCGCCTTGGCCGCGCGCGCGGGCGTGTCGCGCAGGCCCTCGCGCGCCGGGTCCTCGCCGATCGCCTGGATGATGGCCCGATAATGCTGTTCCAAGATAATGTCCCCTGAGCGCGAAAGCGCCTTATTTTCGCATAGCCCCTCCCCGATCCACCTCACACATGTCAAGTAGGCGCCCGCCGGGCCAAATCAAGGAAATTCCCATCGACCTGATCCGCCCCGGCTCGCAGCAGGCCCGGCGCTACTTCAGGCCGGAGGCGCTGGCCGAACTGGCCGAGTCGATCAAGGAGTCCGGAGTGGTGCAGCCGATCGTGCTGCGCACCCAGGTCTGGGGCTACGAGTTGCTGGCCGGCGAGCGCCGCTGGCGCGCGGCGCAGCTCGCGGGACTGCACGAGATCCCGGCGGTGGTCCGCGACGACCTCACGGACGATGAAGCGTACGTTCTCGGCCTGATCGAAAACCTCCAGCGCGAGTCGCTGACGCCGATGGAGACCGCCCTGGGCCTCAAGCGCCTGGTCGAGGCCTACGGCATGACCCACGAGGCGGTGGGCGAAAAGATCGGCAAGTCGCGCGAGTACGTGACCAACCACCTGCGCCTGCTCAATCTCGCGCCCGAGGTGCAGGCCATGGTCAACGAGGGCCTGGTTTCGCTGTCGCACGCCAAGGTGCTGGCCGGCCTGCCGCCGACCGAGCAGGGGCGCCTGGCGGTGGAGGTGGCGTCCGGCCGCCTCACGGTGCGGGCGCTGGAAAAGAAGGTGGCGGCAAGCCGCGAGCGGAAGATCGTGTTCCGTCCCGGCAAGCCCAGCGACTGGACCGCGCTGGAGGGCCGGCTGTCGGACCATCTCGGCTACCCGGTGCTGATCCAGGCGGAAAAGGGCGGCAAGGGCGAGTTGCGCATCCGCTTCCATTCGTTGGACGAGCTGGACGGCATCCTGGCGCGCTTCGGCTACGAGGCCTGAGCGACCGAATCGGGGGTCGTACCGCGCGATGTCCACAGCGCGCCTGCATAAGCCTGTGGATAAACCGTGAAGGAGCGCGCGCAAGCCGCGCGGCGACGAGCGGCGCGGCGCTCGTGGCGAATTTGTGACCGCCGCCGCGCCAGGGAACTCGCGACGACAGCGGCAGTCCGATGAATCGGGTGCCAGCGCCATTGGGGCTGGCAGGCATTCGGTTGGTCGGGCCGCCAACTGGGGGGATGGCCATGAACCGACCGCTGACGCCGGCGGCTGCATCGATTGCAGACCGCGTACTCAATCCGCTCAAGCATTTCCTGCACATCGAGGCCGCCAGCGGCATCGTGCTGCTGGGCGCGGCGGTGCTGGCGCTGCTGTGGGCCAACTCGCCCTGGGCCGGTTCGTACGAGCAACTGTGGCATCTCCCCGCCGGTTTCTCCCTCGGCGGCTGGGCCGTGAGCCGGCCCCTGCATTTCTGGATCGACGAAGGGCTGATGACCGTGTTCTTCCTCGTCGCCGGCCTGGAAATCCGGCGCGAGATCCACGACGGCGCCCTCGCCGACCGCCGGCGCGCCGCCCTGCCGCTGGCGGCGGCGCTGGGCGGCGTGGTCACGCCGGCGCTGATCTACCTGCTGCTGGTGCACGACCCGGCGCTGCGCCAGGGCTGGGCCGTGCCCACCGCCACCGACATCGCGTTCGCGGTCGGCGTGCTGGCGCTGCTGGGGCCGCGCGTGCCGGTGGAGCTGCGCGTGCTGCTGCTGGCGCTGGCGGTGATCGACGACATCGCCGCCATCGTCATCATCGCGCTCTACTACACCGGCGGCGTCGGCGCCGGCGGCCTGCTGCTGGCCGGCGGCGGCCTGGGTCTGGTGCTGCTGTTCCAGCACCTGGGCGTGCCGGCGGCACCGGCCTACGTCCTGCCCGGCGCCGTCGTCTGGCTGGGCCTGCTCGCGGCCGGCGTGCACCCGACGCTGGCCGGGGTGCTCCTGGGCCTGATGACGCCCGCGGTGCCGCTCGGCGGCAGCGAGGGACTGCTGCGCCGGGCGACCGCCGCGATCGAGGAGCTGGGTGCGCGCCTGCGGCGCGGCGAGCGCGATCCGGAGGAGCTGCTGCGCCCGGCGCGCGAGGTGCGGCGCAGCCAGCGCGACGCGGTGGCGCCCGCGGCGCGGGTCCAGGACGCGCTGCATCCGTGGGTCGCGTTCGGGGTGATGCCGCTGTTCGCGCTGGCCAACGCCGGCGTGGACGTCGGCGCACTGGCGCAGCAGTCCGGCGCCGTCGGCCCGCTGCTGCCCGGCATCGTCCTGGCGCTGGTGCTGGGCAAGCCGCTGGGCATCGTGCTGGCGACCGCGGCCTGCGTCCGGCTCCGGCTGTGCGAGCTGCCGGCCGGGGTGAACCTGCGCGGGGTGGCCCTGGTCGGATGCATCGCCGGCATCGGCTTCACCATGTCCATGTTTGTCGCGCACCTGGCGTTCGCCGACCCGGCGGCGCTGGCGGCGGCCAAGCTCGCGGTGCTGATGGCCTCCGCTCTGGCGGCGCTCATCGGCCTGTCGCTCGGTCGCGCCATGTTGCGCGCCTGGCCGCTTCCGCCGCGCCGGCATAGCCCGTAAGCTCTGCGCCCACCATGACCCACACCACGATCCACGAGCTGCGCTGGGACGAGCGCCAGCGCCTGACGCTGCTGGAGGCGCGCGCGATCTGGGCCGGCCGCGTCGCGCCCGACGACCTGCGACAGACCTTCGGCGTCACCGCCGCGCAGGCCGACAAGGACTTCGCGCTGTACCAGCAGCTATGCCCGTACAACCTCCAGTTCGACCTCGCCGACGGGACCTACCGCGCCACCGACCGCTTCGAGCCGGCGCTGCTGCGCGGCACCGCGCAGGAGTTCCTGCACGTACTGCGCAACCACGCCGTCGCGCCGGACCAGCCGCTGGCGATCGTCGCCGCGCACATGGCGCCGGTCGAGGTGCTGGAGCCGCCGGAGCGCGAGTTCGACGTGCGCATCCTGCAGCGCGTGACCACCGCGATCCGCGAGCGCCGCGCGCTGCGCGTGGAGTACCAGTCGCTGACACACCCGGAGCCGCGCCCGCTGGAGCTGGCGCCGCACGCGCTGGTCTACACCGGCCGCTGGCACGCGCGCGCCTGGTCGCGCGAGCACGCCGAGTACCGCGACTTCCTGCTGTCGCGCATGCGCGGCATCCCGGAGCTGCTGGGCCCCGGCGCGCAGCGCGCGGAGCAGGACTGGGACTGGCGCAACTTCGTCAACGTCAAGATCGGCGCGCACCCGGACCTGTCCGACTCGCAGAAGCGCGTGATCGAGGCCGACTACGGCATGCAGAACGGCATCCACGAGCGCGCCGTGCGCGTTGCGCTGCTGCCGTACTACCTGCGCCTGCTCAACGTCGGCGGCGACGACCGCGGCCGGCCGCCGGCCGAGCAGCAGATCGTGCTGCTCAACCGCGCCGAGCTGGAGGCGTACGCCCGCTTCGCATGACGGCTCAGCTCGCGCTCGGTCCGGACCCCGCCTACGCGGTCGAGGAGCGCGCCAGCGCCAAGGCGCGCAGCATCCGCATCGAGATCCGCGCCGGCGGCGCGGTGCGGCTGGTGATCCCGCGCTGGGCCACGCGCGGCGAGGCGCACGCCTTCCTGCGCGAGCGCGACGACTGGGTGCGGCGCAAGCTGGCCGAGCTGCGCGCGCGCCCGGCCGCGGCGGCGCCCGCGCCGCTGCGCTGGGACGGCGGCGACCGCATCCCGCTGCGCGGCGTCGAGACGGCGCTGCGCGTCGCCGCCGTCTCCGGCCGCCGCGTCGCGGTGCGCTTCGACGAGGCGATCACCGTGTTCGCGCCGGCGCGCGACCTGGAGCAGCCGGCGCGGCTGGCGCGCGCGCTCAGGCAGGCGCTGATCGGCGAGGCGCGGCGCGAGGCCGAGGCGCTGCTGCGCGAAGAGGCGGCGCGCCTGGGCGTGGACTTCGCGCAGCTGGCGCTGCGCGACCCGCGCACGCTGTGGGGCAGTTGCGGGGCCGACGGCCGCATCATGCTGTCCTGGCGCCTGGTGCTGGCGCCGGCGCCGGTGTTCCGCTACGTCGCGGTCCACGAGCTGTGCCACCTGCGCTACCGTTCGCACGGCCCGCGCTTCTGGGCGCTGGTCGAGCGCCAGATGCCCGACTACGGCCGGCACCGGCGCTGGCTGCGCGAGCACGGCGCCGCGCTGCACGGGATTCTCGGACATTCGGTATGAACGCCCGGACCTGGAGCCGCGGACGGTCCGCGGTGCACACTGACGGCCTGCAATCGGGAGGGCGGATGCTGCCGGTGGGCGAGAGTTGCCCGCTGCCGCCGTATCTCCTGTTGCGCGCCGCGCGGCGCGCGCGGTCCTCGCTTTGAACCAGGTATTCCCATGGACGACGTCAAACCCGCCACTTCCATCACCGATACGGTCAAGGACTATTACGGCAAGGTCCTGAAATCCTCCGCCGACCTCAAGACGTCCGCCTGCTGCCTCGCGGAATCGCTGCCGCCGCAAGTCGCCGCCGCGCTCAAGGACGTGCACGAGGAAGTGAAGGACCGCTTCTACGGCTGCGGCTCGCCGATCCCGCCGGCGCTGGACGGCGTCGCCGTGCTCGACCTGGGCTGCGGCTCCGGCCGCGACTGTTACGTGCTGTCGAAGCTGGTCGGCCCGCGCGGCCGCGTGATCGGCCTGGACATGACCGACGAGCAGCTCGCCGTCGCCCGTCGCCACCTGGATTACCACGCGCGCAAGTTCGGCCACGCCAACGTCGAGTTCCGCCAGGGCTACATCGAGGACCTGGCCGGCGCCGGCATCGCCGACGCCAGCGTCGACCTGGTCGTGTCCAACTGCGTGCTGAACCTGTCGCCGGACAAGCCGCGCGTGTTCCGCGAGATCTTCCGCGTGCTCAAACCCGGCGGCGAACTGTATTTCTCCGACGTGTTCGCCGACCGCCGCATCCCCAAGCCGCTGGCCGAGGACCCGATACTGCTGGGCGAATGCCTGGGTGGCGCGCTGTACGTGGAGGACTTCCGCCGCCTGATGGCGCAGATGGGTTGCCTGGACGCCCGCGTCGTCGCCAGCAGCCCGCTCGCCATCAACAACGCCGAGATCGAACGAAAGGCGGGTTTCATCAAGTTCTACTCTTTGACAATCCGGGCTTTCAAACTGGCGCTGGAAGACCGCTGCGAAGACTTCGGCCAAGTCGCGTATTACCAGGGCAGCCTGCCGGAAAGCCCGCACGCCTTCGTCCTGGACGACCACCACCGTTTCGAGACCGGCAAGCCCATGCCGATCTGCGGCAACACCGCCGACATGGTGTCGAAGACGCGCTTTGGCCGCCACTTCCGCGTGGCTGGCGACAAATCGACGCATTTCGGCCTGTTCGACTGCGGCCCCGGCCAGCTCGCGCAGACCAGCGAGGCGGGGGCGAAGGCGGGGTGCTGCTGAAATTGCGCGTTGTTCAGCGGTAAACGTCGCTCCGGTGCCCGATGGCGAGCACCAGCACCGTGACAACGCTGTCCTGGATGTCGCAAATCAGGCGATAGTCGCCGACGCGATAGCGCCACAGGCCTTTCTTGTCGCCGCTCAGGGCCTTTCCGGACTGGCGTGGGTTGTCCGACTGCGCGACGCGATGCTCAAGGCAATCCACGATCTCCGCCTGCCAGCGGCGGTCGAGCTTTCGAAGTTGCTTGCGCGCGGTCTCGGACAGCTCAACGGTCCAGGCCAAGTTCCTTTCTCACCTGGCTCAGGGGATAACGGCGCTCCTGGCGCTCCAGCACGGCCAGCCCCCGCAGGTAATCCTCGCGATCCTCCAGGAACTGGCGGATCGCCTCGCGCGCGTAGTAGCTCTTGGTGCGGCCGGTCTGCTTGGCGAGCTTTTCCAGGCGCGCCTCCATTTCGGGTTCGAGTCGGATTCCGAGCATGGCATCGGGCGTTAAACATGTTTAACACACGATAGCACAACAGCCCTTGACGGTTGTTCAAAACGTCTCAGGCGCTGCGCCGTAACCGCCCGGTCTTCTTCAGGTGCACCAGCAGCAGCGACACCGCCGCCGGCGTGATGCCGGCGATGCGGCCGGCCTGGCCGACGGTTTCCGGGCGGTGCTGCGCCAGCTTCTGCCGCACCTCGTTGGACAGGCCCGTGACCTGGGCGTAATCGAGGTCGGCCGGCAGCGGGGCGTCCTCGTAGCGGCGGCTGCGCTCGATCTCCAGGTGCTGGCGCTCGATGTAGCCGGCGTACTTGGCCTGGATTTCGACCTGCTCGGCGACCAGCGGGTCGAGGTCCGCGGGGGCGAGGTCCAGGCGCCGCAGCGTGGCGTAGCCGGCCTCCGGGCGGCGCAGCAGGTCCAGGCCGGAGGCGCCGGCGTCGGCCGGCGCCGGGCCGAACACCTCGACGAAAGCCGCCTGCAAAAGCTGGGCGGGCTTGAGCCAGAGCCGCTCCAGGCGTGCGCGCTCGCGCTCGATCGCCTCCGCCTTGCGCGAGAAATGTTCCCAGCGCGCCTCGTCCACCAGGCCCATCCGCCGGCCCAGCGGCGTCAGGCGCAGGTCGGCGTTGTCCTCGCGCAGCAGCAGGCGGTGCTCGGCGCGCGAGGTGAACATGCGGTACGGCTCGGTCGTGCCGCGCACGATGAGATCGTCCACCAGCACGCCGATGTAGGCCTCGTGCCGCGGCGGGCACCAGGGCTCCTCGCCGCGGGCGTGGCGCGCGGCGTTGATGCCGGCGAGCAGGCCCTGGGCGGCGGCCTCCTCGTAGCCGGTCGTGCCGTTGATCTGGCCGGCGAAGAACAGGCCGGCGATGACCTTGGTTTCCAGCGAGCGCTTGAGGTCGCGCGGATCGAAGTAGTCGTACTCGATGGCGTAGCCCGGTCGCGTGATGCGCGCGTTCTCCAGGCCGCGAATCGTGCGCACGAAGCGCTCCTGCACGTCGTACGGCAGCGAGGTGGAAATCCCGTTGGGGTAGATCTCCCGCGTGTTGAGGCCTTCCGGCTCCAGGAAGATCTGGTGGCGCTCCTTGCCGGCGAAGCGGTTGACCTTGTCCTCCACGCTCGGGCAGTAGCGCGGGCCGACGCCCTCGATCACGCCGGTGAACATCGGCGAGCGGTCGAAGCCGCTGCGGATGATCTCGTGCGTCTGCGCGTTGGTGTGCGTGATGTGGCAGGGCACCTGGCGCGGATGCTCGTCGCGGCGGCCCAGGAAGGAGAACACCGGCGTCGGCGCATCGCCGGGCTGGGCTTCCAGAAGTTCCCAGGCGATGGTGCGGCCGTCCAGCCGCGGCGGCGTGCCGGTCTTGAGGCGGCCGACGCGCGGGTGCAGATCGCGCAGCCGCGCGGCCAGCGCGTTCGACGGCGGATCGCCGGCGCGCCCGCCCTGATAGTTGGTCAGGCCGATGTGGATGCGACCGCCCAGGAAGGTGCCCGTGCTCAGCACCACCGCCGGCGCAAAAAAGCGCAGACCCATCTTCGTCACGACGCCGGCGACGCGGCCGTGTTCGACGATCAGGTCCTCGACTTCCTGCTGGAACAGCGTGAGGCCCGGCTGGTTCTCCAGCGCCTCGCGCACCGCCCACTTGTAGAGCATGCGGTCGGCCTGCGCGCGCGTGGCGCGCACCGCCGGCCCCTTGCTGGCGTTGAGGATGCGGAACTGGATGCCGGCACGGTCTGCGGCGCGCGCCATCAGGCCGCCCAGCGCGTCGATCTCCTTGACCAGATGACCCTTGCCGATGCCGCCGATGGCCGGGTTGCAGGACATCTGCCCCAGCGTCTCGATGCTCTGCGTGACCAGCAGCGTCCTGCGGCCCATGCGCGCGGACGCCAGGCAGGCTTCCGTTCCGGCATGTCCGCCGCCGATGACGATGACTTCGAAGCGATGCAGATCCGACATGGCGAAAGCCGCCGCAGGGCTTGATGCGGCGCGCATTCTACCGGGTTTGCGCCTACGGAATCGGCGACGGCAGCGGCGCCAGGTCCGGCTCGACGAACTGGCGTTTCGCCCTCTCGTCCAGCAGCCGGCCGGCGGAATAGAACTGCGCGACGACGGCCTTGGCGTCCTCGAACAGATCCACGTTCGCGGCGACGAAGCCGTCCCAGTCGGCCGGCGAGGTCTTCATGCGCTCGTGGATCAGGTGCATGAAGGCGAAGGTCAGGGTCAGGTGGAACTTGTCCTCCGCGCCCAGCCGGCGCACATAGGACAGCAGCACGTCGCGGAAGCTGTGCGCGGCCTCCCGCAGCGGCAGCGCGTTGAGGCAATGCCAGGCGGCGCGGACGTGGTTGTAGTGGTTGAACTCGGCCGCCGGCAGCGTGCCGTCCTGGAGCCTCTCCAGCAGCGCTCGGCCGTCCATCAGAACGCGATCTTGCCGGTCAGCATGTGCCACCACATGTGCCAGTCGCCCAGGTACGACAGCCAGGGATACTGGAACGTCGCCGGCTTGTTGTGCTCGAACACGAAATGGCCGACCCAGGCGAAGGCGTAGCCCTGCACGAAGGCCGCCGGGATCAGCCACCAGCTCCGCGTCGCCAGGGCGGCGATCGCCAGCGCCAGGCCGAGCGTCGTGCCGACGAAGTGCAGGCGCCGGCAGGTGCGGTTGGAATGCTCGGACAGGTAGTACGGATAGAACTCGTCCAGATTCCGGTATTGTTTGACGCCCTCGCTCATGCGGCCCCCTCCCGATCCCCGCCGCCAGTATAGGTCTCTACACTAAGCCCCATGCAAGAACTGCAAACGCTCGGCTGGCGCGAATGGGTGGCCCTGCCGGAACTCGGCATCCCGCGCATCAAGGCCAAGGTCGACACCGGCGCGCGCAGCTCGGCGCTGCATGCGTTTCACGTCGAGCGCGTGGACGGCCGGCGCGTGCGCTTCGGCATCCACCCGTTCCAGAACTCGCAGCGCGAGGTCTGGTGCGAGGCCGAGCTGGTGGACGAGCGCACCGTGACCGACTCCGGCGGGCATCAGGAGCTGCGCCCGGTGATCCGCACGTGCGTGGCGCTGGCCGGCCGGAGCTGGCCGGTGGAGATCACGCTCACCGCGCGCGACAACATGCGCTTCCGCATGCTGCTGGGCCGCACCGCGCTCAAGGGCCGCTTTGCGGTGGACCCGTCGGCCTCGTACCGGGCCGGCCGGCCGCGCACCACGGAGACGACGTGAAGATCGCCCTGCTGTCGCGCGACCGCACGCTGTATTCCAGCCGCCGCCTGATCGAGGCGGCGCAGGCGCGCGGCCACCAGGTCGAGGTGATCGACGTGCTGCGCTGCTACATGAGCATCCAGCCGCACGCGCCGGAGATCCACTACCGCGGGCGCAAGCTCGCCGGCTTCGACGCCGTGATCCCGCGCATCGGCGCCTCGGTCACGTTCTACGGCGCCGCGGTGGTGCGCCAGTTCGAGATGATGGGCGTGTACTGCCTGAACGAGTCGATCGCCATCACCCGCGCGCGCGACAAGCTGCGCTGCCTGCAACTGCTGTCGCGCAAGGGCATCGGCCTGCCGGTGACGGGGTTCGCGCACTCGCCCGACGACACCCAGGATCTCATCAAGCTGGTCGGCGGCGCGCCCATGGTCATCAAGCTGATCGAGGGCACCCAGGGCAAGGGCGTGGTGCTGGCCGAAACCGACAAGGCCGCCGGCTCCGTGATCGAGGCGTTCCGCGACCTCGACGCCTATTTCCTGGTGCAGGACTTCATCGAGGAGGCCAAGGGCAGCGACATCCGCTGCTTCGTCATCGGCGGCAAGGTGGTGGCGGCGATGCAGCGCACCGCGCGCGACGGCGAGTTCCGCTCCAACCTGCACCGCGGCGGCACCGCCATGGAGGCGCGAATCACCCGCGCCGAGCGCCAGACCGCCGTGCGCGCCGCGAGCGCGCTGGGGCTCAACGTCGCCGGCGTGGACATCATCCGCTCGAAGCAGGGGCCGCTGGTGCTGGAGGTCAATTCCTCGCCCGGCCTGGAGGGCATCGAGGGCACCACCGGCAAGGACATCGCGTCGCAGATCGTCCAGTTCGTCGAAAAGCACGCCAAGCCGGGGAAGACCGGCAGCACCAAGGGGAGCGGGTGAGCGCCTCGGCGATGACTCAATGTCATCGCCGGCGAACCCGCTCGCCCGGCCAAGTATGGCCGGGCCGGGGTTTCAACGGAGGGCCCATGCGGCGCCATGGATGGCCGGGCTGAGGGTCAAGAATGGCAATTGAAAGCTCGTTTCGTATCGGCGGCGCCGAAGTCGCCCCCGGCCAGCGCCTGACGCTCAACCTGCCGGTCGCCAACCTCTACACCAACCAGCCGGTCAACCTGCCGGTGCAGGTGATCCGTGGGCGCGAGCCGGGGCCGACCCTGTTCGTCAGCGCCGCGCTGCACGGCGACGAGATCATCGGCGTGGAGATCATCCGCCGCGTGCTGCGCATGCGCCTGCTGGAAGAGCTGCGCGGCACGCTGCTGGCGGTGCCGGTCGTCAACGTGCTGGCCTTCCTGCACCAGTCGCGCTACCTGCCCGACCGGCGCGACCTCAACCGCAGCTTCCCCGGCAGCGAGTCCGGCTCGCTGGCCGCGCGCCTCGCGTACCTGTTCATCAAGGAGGTGGTCGGCCGCTCCGACTACGGCATCGACCTGCACACTGGCGCCGCGCACCGGCCCAACCTGCCGCAGCTGCGCGCCGACCTCGGCAACCGGGAGACGCTGCGCCTGGCCAAGGCCTTCGGCGCGCCGCTGGTGCTCAACTCCGAGCCCACCGCCGGCACCCTGCGCGAGTACACCACCAAGAAGGGCATCCCGGTCCTGCTGTACGAGTCCGCCGAGGCGCTGCGCTTCGACGAGACCTGCATCCGCATCGGCGTGCAGGGCGTGCTCAACGTGCTGTCCGAGCTGGAGATGGTGCCGCGCTCGATCCTCTCGCCGCCGCGCATCGTCGAGCCGGTGGTGGCGCGCGGCAGCACCTGGGCACGCTCGCCCGCCTCCGGCATCCTGCGCGCCCAGGTCGCGCTGGGCGACCAGGTGCAGGCCGGGCAGCTGCTGGGCATCGTCGGCGACCCCTTCGGCCAGGAGGACGTGCCGGTGTACGCGCCGCTGGACGGTGTGGTGATCGGCCGCCTGCACCTGCCGCTGGTGCACGAAGGCGACGCCCTATTCCACATCGCGCGCGTGGAAAGCCCGGAACTGGCGGCGCAGGCGGTCGACCGGCTGCGCGCCGAGGCGGCGATCTGGGAGGGGCACGAGCCGCGGATCGTGTAGCGGCGGCCTCTACTCGAAGCGGCTTGCATACCGCGCCAGCCCCAGCAGGCCCGGCTGCGGATGCGTGACGACGTAGCTCGGCACGCCGCGCATCCACTCGCCGAATGGCGCCTTGTCCTCGAAGCCGCGGCGGAACTCTGCGGCGTCGAAACGCTCGGCCCAGGCCGGGACGATGCCGCCGGCGAGGTAGACGCCGCCGCGCGCGCCCAGGCTCAGCACCAGGTTGCCGGCGACGCGGCCGAGCCAGCGGGTGAACAGGCGCACCGCCCGGGCGGCGAACGGGTCGCCGGCGGCGGCCACGATCTCCGGCGCCGGCAGGCGCGCGGCCTCGGGCCGCAGGGCCGCGTAGAGGCGTTCCAGGCCTGGGCCCGACAGCACGGTTTCGGCGGTGACGCGGCCGTGCGCGGCGCGCAGGCGCTGCCACGCCGCCAGTTCCTCGTCGTCCACCGGCGCCAGGTCGGCGTGACCGCCTTCGCCGGGCAGGGCGCGCCAGTCGCCGCCCTCTGGCAGCAGGGCGGCGATGCCCAGGCCGGTGCCGGCGCCCAAGGCCAGGCGTGGCGCGCGCGGGTCGGGCTGGCCGCCGCCGCAGGCACGCAACTGCTCCGGCGCCAGCGCCGGCAGGGCGTGGGCGACCGCCTCGAAGTCGTTTATCAGCAGGGTGCGGCGCAGGCCGGCGGCGGCGGCCAGCGCGTCCGGGTCGAGCACGGCGGCGGAATTGGTCAGGCGGATGCGGCCGTCGGCGCCGATCGGGCCGGCCCCGGCACAGGCGAAACCGCGCGGGCGCGGCGTGCCGGCGGCGGCGAGGTACCGGCGCACCAGCGCCGGGACGTCGGCGGCGGTCGGGAAGGTCGCCAGCCGGTGCAACTGCCAGCCGGCGGCGTCCGGCGCGGCCAGCGCCAGGCGCGTATGGGTGCCCCCGACGTCAGCGACCAGGATCATCGAATACGGCGCGAGCGCGCTGCGAAGACATGCGCCGCTTCATAACACGGCGCCGCGGCGTGCGGAAGCGCTTCAGCGCAGCGCGTGCAGGCTGGCGCGCATCCACGCGTGGACCTGCGCCACGGCGGCGAAGCGGTAGCGGGCCTCGCTCGGGCCGCCGCCGACCTTGACGCCGAAGCCGCCGAGCTTCTGCGCCATGCGCACCGCGTCCTCGGTGGCGGGGTCCTCGCCCACGAACACCGGCAGGCGGCCGGCGAAGGGGCGGTGGCGCAGCAGGGTCTTGAGCGCGTCGCCGGTGTGGCCGCTGCGCGGGCGCGCCTCCACCACCATGCTGCCGACGACCACCTCGAAGCGACCGCGCGGATTGAGCGCCTCCAGCGCGGTCTGGCATTCCTCGGCGCGCTCCGGCGCCTGGCGGTAGTGCAGCGCCAGCGCGGCGCCCTTGTCCTCGACCACGACGCGCGGATCGGCGGCGAAGCGCTCGCGCAGGCCGCGCGCCAGGCGCGCCACCACCGGATCGGCCTCGGCATCGGGCGTGGCGCGCGGGTTCAGGCGCAACTCGGCGCCGTGCAGGCCGGCGCCGCACAGGCGCGCGGGATTGAGCAGCGCGTCGACCTGGGCCAGCCGGCGCCCGGTGATGACGCCCACCGCGCCGCCCAGGCGCGCGCGCAGCGCCAGCAGCAGGCCGGGCAGCGCGCGCGGCACCACCACGCGGTCCGGGCGCGGCGCGTAATCGGTCAGCGTGCCGTCCAAATCCAGGAACAGCGCCGAATCGAGGGACAGCAGCGGGGGATGCGCCTCGGCCGCCGCCTCCTGCGGCTCGGCCGCCAGCGCCAGGTCGCGATCTACGCCGTGCATGGCTTGCCGCCGGTCCGGCCAGTTGAACTTTTCGGCGGAAGTGCCGAGACTGCGCGCCTTTTCGTGTCGGTGGAGAGGAAAATGCGGCATCGCGTACTGGCCGGCCTGGGCCTGGGAGTCATGGCAATCATCCTGACGGCGGCCACGCTGACGCGAACCGAGGCGGGTCCGATCCTGTTCGGCGTGCGCGCCGAATTCCTGTTGTTCGCTTTGACCCTGGTCGGCGTGGCCTTGTTCCACCATCGCACGCTGGAAGTCGCGCTCACCGGCCTGACCGCGGTGATCCTGCTGAAGTGGCTGAACATGCCGCAGTTCCACCTCGGCCAGCACCTGCTGCACGAGGCCTCGATCCTGACCAATCTGCTGGGCCTGCTGCTCGGCTTCGCCGTGCTGGCGCGCCACTTCGAGCAGTCGCAGGCGCCGGAAATCCTGCCGCGCGTCCTGCCGGACGACTGGAAGGGCGGCTTCGTGCTGCTGCTCATGGTGTTCGTGCTGTCCTCGTTCCTCGACAACATCGCGGCGGCCATGATCGGCGGCACCATCGCCATGCACGTGTTCCGCGGGCGCGTGGACGTCGGCTTCCTCGCCGCCATCGTCGCGGCATCCAACGCCGGCGGCTCCGGCTCGGTGGTCGGCGACACGACCACCACCATGATGTGGATCGACGGCGTGTCCTGGACCGATGTGCTGCACGCCTACGCGGCGGCAGTCCCGGCGCTGCTGTTCTTCGGCGTCATGGCGGCGCGCCAGCAGCACGCGCTGCAGCCGATCCAGCGCGACGCCACCGCCGGCCTGCACTTCGCGCCCAAGCACCTGCTGGCGGTCGTCATGATCCTGGCCGGCACCATCATCACCAACGTGCTGCTGGACTTCCCGGCGGCCGGCGTGTGGATCGCGATCGTGCTGGCCGCGCTGTTCACCAAGACCGACTGGAAGGTGGTGCCGGCCGCGCTCAAGGGCAGCCTGTTCCTGCTGTCGCTGGTCACTTGCGCCTCGCTGATGCCGGTGGAGACGCTGCCGCCGGCCTCGTGGCAGAGCGCGTTCGCGCTCGGCTTCATCTCGGCCGTGTTCGACAACATCCCGCTGACCAAGCTGGCGCTGGATCAGGGCGGCTACGACTGGGGCGTGCTGGCGTACGCGGTCGGCTTCGGCGGCTCGATGATCTGGTTCGGCTCCAGCGCCGGCGTGGCGCTGTCGAACATCTTCCCGCAGGCCAAGGACGTCGGCGCCTGGGTGCGGCGCGGCTGGCATGTCGCCGCCGGTTACATCCTCGGCTTCTTCGTGATGCTGTGGGCCGTGGGCTGGACGCCGCATCCCAAGCACCGCGTGGACGCGGCGCCGGCGCACGCATCCGCGCTGCCGGCGCACTGAGCAAACGACCAAGCCATTTATGTTCTTTAGACGGGCGCTGAATTAGACTATTGGCATAACGAGCAGGAGAATTCCCGTGACGCCCAGCGCGACGCTAGGCAATCTTGCCTTTTACGCTCTTCTCGTACTCGGCCTCGCCGGCGCCATGTTGGGCCTGTCCTGGCTGCTCGGTGAGCGCACCCGCTACACCAAGGCAACGCTCGAGCCGTACGAGTCGGGAATCATCGCCACCGGCGGCGCGCGCTTCCGCATGTCGGCCAAGTTCTACCTGGTCGCCATGATGTTCGTGATCTTCGACCTGGAAGCCGTCTACATCTTCGCCTGGGCGGTGGCGGCGCGGGAATCCGGCTGGCCCGGCTATGTCGAAGTCTTGATCTTTATCATGATCCTGGTCGCGGGGCTCGCCTATCTTTGGCGCGTCGGAGCGCTGGAATGGGGGCCCCAATCCCGGCAGAAGCCGACCGACCGGCGTTACTGACAACCCATGAGCGAGCATATCCTGAAGCGCTATGAGGGACCGGGTGCCGGCCCCTCCATGGACGAGCAGATCAAGAACAGCATCTTCCTCGGCCGTCTCAAGGACATGGCGAACTTCGCCGTGAACTGGGGGCGCAAGAACTCGATCTGGCCGTACAACTTCGGCCTGTCCTGCTGCTACGTCGAGATGGCGACGGCGTTCACCTCGCCGCACGACCTCGCGCGCTTCGGCTCGGAGGTCATCCGCGCCTCGCCGCGGCAGGCCGACGTGATCGTCATTTCCGGCACGCCGTTCCTCAAGATGGCGCCGGTCATCAAGTACTGCTACGAGCAGATGCTGGAGCCCAAGTGGGTGATCTCCATGGGCTCCTGCGCCAACTCCGGCGGCATGTACGACATCTACTCCGTGGTACAGGGCGTGGACAAGTTCCTGCCGGTGGACGTCTACATCTCCGGCTGCCCGCCGCGCCCGGAGGCGTTCCTGGAAGCCCTGATCCTGTTGCAGAACTCGATTCAGAAGGAGGAGCGCCCGCTGTCCTGGGCAATCGGGCCGCAGGGCGTGACCAAGATGCCGCGCGTGTCGATGCGCGACGTCAAGCTCAAGGAGCGCGTGGCCGTCACCAACCTGCGGACGCCGGACTCGGTATGAGTCCGGCCCTCAAGGAACGGCGCGCGGACGGGATCCTCGGCGAGCTGCACACCCGCTTCCCCGGCGAAAGCTTCGTCGAGCAGAAGACCGCCGACGGCATCCCGACCGTCTGGGTGCCGGCCGGCAAGCTGCTGGCGGTGATGAAGTACCTGAAGCTGGACGCCAAGCCCGGCTACAGGATGCTGTACGACCTGACCGCGGTGGACGAGCGCCTGCGCCAGAACCGCAACGGCTTGCCGAAGGCCGACTTCAGCGTCGTGTACCACCTGATGTCCTTCGAGCGGAATTCCGACATCCGCGTGAAGGTGGCGCTGGAAGGGGAATCTCCCTCGGTGCCCTCGCTGTCCGGCCTGTGGCTCAACGCCAACTGGTACGAGCGCGAGGCCTGGGACCTGTTCGGCATCAAGTTCGACGGCCACCCGCATCTCGTGCGCATCATGATGCCGCGCACCTGGCAGGGCCATCCGCTGCGCAAGGACCATCCGGCCCGCGCCACCGAGATGGAACGCTTCACGATGGACGAAGCGAAGATGTACCGCGAGCAGGAGGCGCTGCGCATCAAGCCCGAGGAATGGGGCATGCAGGTGCAGGGCGAGGACAACGACTTCATGGTCCTGAACCTCGGCCCCAACCACCCGTCGGTGCACGGCGTGTTCCGCGTCATGCTTCAGCTCGACGGCGAGGAGATCGTGCAGGCGGCGCCGGACATCGGCTACCACCACCGCGGCGCCGAGAAGATGGGCGAGCGGCAGTCCTGGCACACCTACATCCCCTACACCGACCGCATCGACTACCTCGGCGGGGTGATGAACAACCTGCCGTACCTGATGGCGGTCGAGAAGATGGCCGGCATCCAGGTGCCGCCGCGCGCGCAGACGATCCGCGTGATGCTGTCGGAGTTCTTCCGCATCACCTCGCATCTGTTGTTCTACGGCACCTTCGTGCAGGACGTGGGCTCCATGAGCCCCGTCTTCTACATGTTCGTGGACCGCCAGAAGGCCTACGACGTGATCGAGGCGATCACCGGCTTTCGCATGCACCCGGCGTGGTTCCGCATCGGCGGCGTCGCCGCCGACCTGCCCAAGGGCTGGGACCGCCTGGTGCGCGAGTTCCTGGACTTCATGCCCAAGCGCCTGCTCGACTACGAGAAGATGGCGCTGCGCAACACCATCCTCAAGAAGCGCTGCATCGGCATCGGCCGGTACAACGCCGAGGAGGCGATCGAGTGGGGCGTCACCGGCCCCAATCTGCGCGCGACCGGCTACGAGTGGGACTACCGCAAGGCGCGGCCGTACTCCGGCTACGAGAACTTCGAGTTCGACATCCCCACCGGCAAGAACGGCGACGTCTACGACCGCTGCCTGGTGCGCGTGGAAGAAATCCGGCAGAGCCTGCGCATCATCGAGCAGTGCCTCAACAACATGCCGGAGGGCGACTACAAGGCGCGCCACCCGCTGACCACGCCGCCGATCAAAGACAACACGATGCAGGACATCGAAACTCTCATTCATCACTTCCTGAATGTGAGTTGGGGCCCGGTGATCCCGGCCGGCGAGTGCTCGATGACGGTGGAGGCGACCAAGGGCCTCAACAGCTACTACCTGACCAGCGACGGCGGCACGATGAGCTACCGCACGCGCATCCGCACGCCGAGCTTCGCCCACCTGCAACAGATTCCTTACATCTCCCGCGGCCTGATGGTGCCCGATCTGATCGCGATCATCGCCAGCATCGACTTCGTCATGGCCGACGTGGACCGCTGAGTATGCTCACCCCCGAAGAAATCAAGGAAATCGAGCACGAGCTGGCGCACTACGAGCAGCCGGCGGCCGCCACCATCGAGGCGCTCAAGATCGTGCAGAAGCACCGCGGCTGGGTGTCCGACGAGGCCGTGGCCGATATCGCCGCCAAGCTCGGCACCTCGCCGGCCTCGGTCGATTCCGTCGCGACCTTCTACAACCTGATCTACCGCCGGCCGGTCGGCCGCCACGTGATCCACGTCTGCGACTCGGTGTCGTGCTGGGTCATGGGCCAGACCCGGCTGTCCGACGCCTTGCAGCAGAGGCTGGGCGTGAAGCTGGGCGAGACCACGACAGACGGCCGCTTCACCCTGCTGCCGATCTGCTGCCTGGGCACCTGCGACCGCGCGCCGGCCATGCTCATCGACCAGGACACGCACCGCGACCTGGAGTCGGTGGAGGACCACCGCCTGGACGCGATCCTGGAGAAATACAAATGACGCTGCGCACCGCGCCTCCGGACCGCCCGCTGACCGACCGCATCCGGCCGGAGCACGAGCCGTACAACCTGCGCGAGTACGAGAAGCACGGCGGCTACCAGGGCCTGCGCAAGGCGCTCAAGATGGCGCCGCAGGAAGTCACCGCCCTGGTCAAGAACGCCGGCCTGCGCGGCCGCGGCGGCGCCGGCTTCCACACCGGCGTGAAGTGGGGCCTGGTGCCGATGGACGGCTCGGCCAAGCAGAAGTACATCGTCGCCAACGGCGACGAGATGGAGCCGGGCACGTTCAAGGACCGCCTGCTGCTGGAAGGCGACCCGCACCAGTTCGTCGAGGGCATCGCGGCCGCCGGCTACGCCATCGGCGCGACGGTCGGCTACGTGTTCCTGCGCGCCGAGTACTTCCTGGCGGCCGAGCGGCTGCGCAAGGCGATCGCCGAGTGCTACGCGCACAAGCTGCTGGGCGAGGATATCCAGGGCAGCGGTTTCACGTTCAATCTCTACCTGCACACCAGCGCCGGCCGCTACATCTGCGGCGAGGAAACCGCGCTGATCTCCTCGCTCGAAGGCAAGCGCGCGGTGCCGCGCGCCAAGCCGCCGTTCCCGGCGCAGTCCGGCCTGTTCGGCAAGCCGACCGTGGTCAACAACATCGAGACGCTGTGCAACGTGCCGCACATCGTCCTGTACGGCGCGGAATGGTTCCGCTCGATCTCGAAAAGCGTGGACGGCGGCACCAAGATTTACGGCGCCTCCGGCAAGGTCAAGCGCCCCGGCGCCTGGGAGCTGCCGATGGGCACCACCGCGCGCGAGATCCTGGAGGAGCACGCCGGCGGCATGCGCGACGGCCTGAAGCTGCGCGGCTTCCTGCCCGGCGGCGCGTCCACCGACTTCCTGACCGCCGACCATCTCGACCTGGCGATGGACTTCGACACCATCGCCAAGGCCGGCTCGCGCATGGGCACCGGCCAGATGATCGTGCTGGACGACCATACCAGCGTGGTCGGCATGCTGCGCAACCTGGAGAAGTTCTTCGCCACCGAGTCCTGCGGCTGGTTCACGCCCTGCCGCGACGGCCTGCCCTGGACCGAGAGGATCCTGCGCGACCTGGAGGCCGGCAAGGGCCGGCCCGGCGACCTCGAATTGCTGCAACAGCAGACGCGCCTGCTCGGCCCCGGCCGCACGTTCTGCGCGCACGCGCCGGGTGCGATGGAGCCCTTGCAGTCCGCGCTCAAGTACTTCCGCGCCGACTTCGAGCGCGGCATCGCCGGCACCGCGCCGGCGAAGGTGGCGTGATGACCCACGCACGCAAGGTCACGATCCAGATGGACGGCCGCAGCTTCGAAGTCCCGGCCGATTCCAACCTGCTGCACGTCCTGCTCGAAAAGGGCGTGGACCTGCCGTACTTCTGCTGGCACCCGGCACTCGGCTCGGTCGGCGCCTGCCGCCAGTGCGCGGTCACGCAGTTCCGCGACGACAACGACAAGACCGGCCGCGTCGTCATGGCCTGCATGACGCCGTGCTCGAACAACCTGCGCGTCTCGCTGGACCATCCGGAGGCGGCCGAGATGCGCAAGGCGGTCATCGAGTTCCTGATGACCAACCACCCGCACGACTGCCCGGTGTGCGAGGAGGGCGGCCACTGCCATCTGCAGGACATGACGGTGATGACCGGCCACAACTACCGGCGTTACCGCTACACCAAGCGCACCCACCGCAACCAGGATCTCGGGCCCTTCGTAGGCCACGAGATGAACCGCTGCATCGCCTGCTACCGCTGCGTGCGCTATTACAAGGACTACGCCGGCGGCAAGGACCTGGACTCCTTCGGCGCACACAACCACGTGTACTTCGGCCGCGAGAAGGACGGCGTGCTGGAGAGCGAATTCGCCGGCAACCTGGTCGAGGTCTGCCCGACCGGCGTGTTCACCGACAAGACCTACGGCGACAGCTACACGCGCAAGTGGGATTTGCAGCAGGCGCCCAGCGTATGCGCGCACTGCTCGGTCGGCTGCAACACCATGCCGGGCGAACGCTACGGCCGTCTGAAGCGCATCGAGAACCGTTACCACGGCGAGCTGAACGGTTACTTCCTCTGCGACCGTGGCCGCTACGGCTACCAGTTCGTGAACCGCGAGGACCGCCCGCGCCGCGCCACGCGCAAGAACGGCCACGTCGAGACCCTGAGCGTGCAAGAGGCGACCGCGGCGGTCTCCGAGCTGCTCAAGGGCGGCAGGGCGATTGGCGTGGGCTCGCCGCGCGCCTCGCTGGAAGCCAACCACGCGCTGCGCGCGCTGGTCGGCGCCGAGAACTTCTACCAGGGTGAATCCAAGGCTTCAGCCGAGCTGAACGCGCTGGCGCTCGACATCCTGGCGCGCGGGCCGGCGAAGATCGCGGCAATCCGCGACATCGAGCGCGCCGACGCCGTGCTGGTGCTCGGCGAGGACGTGCTGCAAACCGGCGCGCGCGTCGCTCTGGCGCTGCGCCAGGCGGTGCGCCAGGAAGCCTTCAAGATGGCGGAGGCGGCCAAGGTCCCGGCCTGGCAGGACGCCTCCGTGCGCATCCTGGCGCAGGACGCGAAAAGCCCGCTGTTCGTCGCCACGCCGGCGGCGACCGGCATCGACGAGATCGCGACCAGGACCTTCCGCGGCACGCCGACCGACGTGGCGCGCCTGGCGCAGGAGGTCCTGCACCTGCTCGACCCGATGCCGGCGCCGCGCGCGCCGGGCCTGTCGGACGACGACGTACACCTGGCCCACACCATTGCCGAGGCGCTGAAGAAGGCCGAGCGCCCCCTGATCGTCGCCGGTACCGGCTGCGGCTCGCGCGTCGTCCTGCAGGAGGCCGCGAACCTGTGCACGGCGCTGGCCAAGCTCGGCAAGCAGCCGTCGGTCTCGCTGGTGTTCGCCGAGAGCAACACGGTCGGCGCGACGCTGCTGGGCGGCCCCTCGCTCGACGAGGCGCTGGCGCGCGTCGACAGCGGCGCGGCCGACACCCTGGTGGTGCTGGAAAACGACCTGTACCGCCGCCTGCCGGCCGCGCGCGTGAACGCCGCGCTGGGCAAGCTCAAGCATCTGGTCGTGCTCGACTCGATCCCAACCGCGACCACCGCGCAGGCTGAAGTGATCCTGCCGGCCGGCAGCTTCGCCGAGTCCGACGGCACGCTGGTCAACTTCGAGGGCCGCGCGCAGCGTTTCTTCCAGGTGTTCGTGCCGAACAACGGCGACATCCTGGAGTCCTGGCGCTGGATGCAGGAGATCGGCCTGGCGGCCGGCCGCGATATGGGCGACGCGCTGGACGCGCTGACCGCCGCCTGCGCGGCGTCCGCGCCGGCGCTGGCGCCGATCGTCGACGCGGCGCCCAGCGCCAAATTCCGCATCGCCGGCCTGCGCATCCCGCGCCAGTCGCACCGCTACAGCGGCCGCACCGCGATGCACGCCAACAAGGACGTGCACGAGCCGCGCCCGCCGCAGGACCCCGATTCGCCGCTGGCCTTCTCGATGGAAGGCGCGCGCATCAACCTGCCGCCGGCGGAGATCCCGATCTTCTGGGCGCCGCGCTGGAACTCGCCGCAGGCGACCATCACGCGCTTCCAGCAGGAGATCAACGGCCCGCTCAAGGGCGGCGATCCCGGCGTGCGCCTGTTGCAGCCCGATCCGGCGGCGCGTCCCCCGTATTTTGAGCGTCCCGCGGTGCTGGACCACGCCGGCCTGGAAGTCGTCGCCCTGCACCACCTGTTCGGCAGCGAGGAGTTTTCCGCGCTGGGCGAGGCGGTGCGCCAGCGCGTGCCGGCGGCCTATGTCGCGCTCAATCCCGCGACCGCCGACAGGCTCAAGCTCGCGGACGGCGCGACCGCGGCCTTCGCCGGCGCGGGCGTCACGATCCAGTTGCCGGTCCGCCTCAAGGCCGAGCTGCCGGAGGACGTGCTGGGCGTTCCGGCCGGCCTGCCGGGCGTGCCGACGGTGGCCGCCGGCAGCGAGCTGAAGCCGGCGGGAGGTGGCGCATGACGCCCGCGCTGCCGTTCGTGCTGCCGCAGTGGCTGATTACGGTCGCGATCCTGCTCGCCGTGGTCGGCCTGGCGGCGGTCCTGATCTGGGTCGAACGCCGCGCGCTGGGCATCTGGCAGGACCGCTGGGGGCCGAACCGCGTGTGGTTCCTGGGCATCGGCCAGGTCGCGGCCGACATGATCAAGATCTTCATGAAGGACGACTGGGTGCCGCCGTTCGCGGACCGCGCGGTGTTCGTGATCGCGCCCTCGATCGTCATGATCACGATCCTGCTCGCGGTCGCGGTGGTGCCGTTCACGCCGGAGCTGACCATCGCCGGCGACTGGAACATAGGCGTGCTGTTCTTCCTGGGCATGACCTCGCTCGCCGTGTACTCGGTGATGCTGGGCGGCTGGAGTTCCAACAGCAAGTACGCGATGTTGGGCACGCTGCGCGCCTCGGCGCAGAGCATCAGCTACGAGGTGTTCATGGGCCTGGCGCTGCTGGGCGTCGTGATCCAGACGGGCTCGTTCAGCCTGAAGGACATCGTGCTGGCGCAGCAGGATTTGTGGTTCGTGGTGCCGCAGGCGCTCGGCTTCCTGATCTTCATGATCGCCGGCCTGGCCGAGACGCACCGCCTGCCGCTGGACCTGCCGGAAGCGGAGCACGAGCTGACCGCCGGCTTCCACACCGAGTACTCGGGCATGAAGTTCGGCATGTTCTTCGTCGGCGAGTACGTCGCGGTGGTGCTGGTGTCGGCGATGCTGACCACGCTGTTCTTCGGCGGCTGGCTCGGCCCGACGTTCGGCTTCTGGTTCATGCCCATCGTCTGGTTCGCGGCCAAGACCGGCGCGTTCATCCTGTTCTTCGTGCTGCTGCGCGCCGCCATCCCGCGGCCGCGCTTCGACCAGTTCATGGGCTTCGGCTGGAAGGTGCTGCTGCCGCTGTCGCTGCTCAACGTCGTCGTGACCGGCGCGATCGTCGTGGGGAAGGGCTCATGAAAGCGGTCGCCGAACTGATTGTCGGCTTCTACACGCAGTGCCTGTCGCTGTGGCGCGTGCTGCTGCACACCTTCAAGAAGAAGGCGACGGTCGAGTATCCGGAGGTCAAGCCGTACCTGCCGCCGCGCTACCGCGGCCGCATCGTGCTGACGCGCGACCCCGACGGCGAAGAGCGCTGCGTCGCCTGCAACCTGTGCGCGGTCGCCTGCCCGGTGGCCTGCATCGCGCTGCAAAAGGCGGAAAAGCCGGACGGACGCTGGTATCCGGAATGGTTCCGCATCAACTTCTCGCGCTGCATCTACTGCGGCCTGTGCGAGGAAGCCTGCCCGACCTACGCGATCCAGCTCACGCCGGACTACGAGATGGCGGAGTACGACCGCAAGAACATGGTGTACGAGAAGGAGCACCTGCTGATCGGCGGCGTCGGCAAGCAGCCCGGCTACAGCTTCTACCGGGTCGCCGGCCTCGCCATTGCGGGCAAGGACAAGGGACAGGCGCGGAACGAAGAGCCGCCGGTGGACGTGAAGAGCCTGCTCCCGTAGCGGGCCAGGGGAGTACGATGAGTTTGCTGTTCTACACGGCAGGGGGCATTGCAGTCGCGGCGACCGCTCTGGCGGTCAGCCGCCCGCATCCGATCCGCGCCCTGCTGTACTTGATCGTGTCGCTGCTGGCCGCGGCCGGCGTGATGCTGGCGCTGGGCGCGCCGTTCGCCGCCGCGCTGGAGGTGATGGTGTACGCCGGCGCGATCATGGTGCTGTTCGTGTTCGTGGTCATGCTGCTCAACCTCGCGCCCGGCGCGGACGCGCGCGAGCGCGGCTGGCTCGCGCCGGCGAACTGGATCGGTCCGGCGGGCCTTTCCGGCCTGCTGCTGCTGGAGCTGGTGCACGCGTTCGGCGGCGGGTCGGCGGCGGCCGGCGGCGCGGAAGTCAGCGCCAAGCAGGTCGGCATCGCCCTGTTCGGCCCGTACCTGCTGGGCGTGGAGCTGGGCTCGATGCTGCTGCTCGCCGGCCTGGTTGCCGCCTACCACCTCGGCCATCGCCACACGATCCGCCTGGAGGCGCGCGACATCGCGCGCGCCCACGCGCACCACGTCGAGGTCAAGGAGCATCCGCGATGAGCGCTGGCGTGCCCTTGCATCACGCGCTGATCCTGTGCGGGATCCTGTTCAGCCTGGGCCTGCTCGGCCTGCTGCTGCGGCGCAACCTGCTGTTCATCCTGATGAGCCTGGAGATCATGCTCAACGCCGCCGGCCTGGCGTTCATCGCCGCCGGCGCGCGCTGGCTGCAGCCGGACGGCCAGATCATGTTCGTGCTGATCCTGACGCTGGCCGCCGCCGAGGTCGCGGTCGGCCTGGCGCTGCTGCTGCAAATCCACCACCGCTTCAGGTCGCTCGACGTCGAAGCGCTCAACGAGATGAGGGGATAGCCCGATGCTGCACCTGCTGCCCCTCGTCTTCGCCTTCCCCCTGGCCGGGTTCCTGATCCTGGCGTTCGCGCGCGGCCGCCTGGCGGAAACTCCGGCGGCGATCGTCGGCGTCGGATCGATAGGCCTGGCGGCCCTGCTGACGGGCGCGCTCGGCTGGGAGTTCCTGACCCGGCCGCCGGAAGGCCACGCCTACACCCAGCTGCTGTGGACCTGGATGAGCGTGGACGGCTTCGCGCCGCAGTTCGCGCTGCGCCTGGACGCCCTGTCGCTGACCATGCTCGGCGTCATCACCGGCGTCGGCTTCTTCATCCACCTGTTCGCCTCGTGGTACATGCGCGGCGACGACAGCTACGACCGCTTCTTCTCGTACATGAACCTGTTCGTCGCCAGCATGCTGTTCCTGGTGCTGGGCGACAACCTGCTGTTCCTGTACTTCGGCTGGGAAGGCGTCGGCCTCAGCTCGTACCTGCTGATCGGCTTCTGGTTCCGCGACCCCGCCAACGGCGCGGCGGCGCGCAAGGCCTTCGTGGTCACGCGCGTCGGCGACACCTTCATGGCGATCGGCCTGTTCATCCTGTACCACGAGCTGGGCACGCTCAACATCCAGGACCTGATGGCCAAGGCGTCGCAGCAATGGGCCGCCGGCTCGACCCTGGCCACGGTCGCGGCATTCCTGCTGCTGGGCGGCGCGGTCGGCAAGTCGGCGCAGCTGCCGCTCCAGACCTGGCTGCCGGACGCCATGGCCGGCCCGACGCCGGTCTCCGCGCTGATCCACGCGGCGACGATGGTGACGGCTGGCGTCTACCTGATCGCGCGCACGCATGTGCTGTTCGAACTGGCGCCGGATGCCTTGATGGCGGTGGGCTGGGTCGGCGCGATCACCGCGCTGATCGCCGGCTTCACCGCGCTGACCCAGACCGACATCAAGCGCGTGCTGGCGTACTCGACGATGAGCCAGATCGGCTACATGTTCCTGGCGCTGGGCGCCGGCGCCTGGGGCGCGGCGATCTTCCACCTGATGACGCACGCCTTCTTCAAGGCCCTGCTGTTCCTGTCCGCCGGCTCGGTGATCCTGGCGATGCACCACGAGCAGGACATCTTCAAGATGGGCGGCCTGCGCCGGCGCATCCCCTTCGTCTTCACCGTGTTCCTGATCGGCTGCCTGGGGCTGGTCGCGTTCCCCGGCACCTCCGGCTTCTTCAGCAAGGACGAGATCCTGTGGCAGGCCTGGGCCAACGGCCGGCACGGCCTGTACTACGCCGGCCTGTTCGGCGCCTTCCTGACCGCGGTCTACACCTCACGCCTGGTGTTCGTCACCTTCTTCGGCGAGCCGCGCACCGCGGAAGCGGAACATGCGCACGCCGGCGAAGGCTTCGCGCACACGCTGCCGCTGGCGGTCCTGGCGGCCTTCGCCCTGTTCGGCGGCTGGATCCACCTGCCGCTGGAGACGGTGCTGCCGGTGCACGAGCACGCCGACGGCGACGCCAAGCACCGGCTCGAAATCGTGTCGGTGCTGGTCGCGCTGTCCGGCATCGCGCTGGCCGCCTACCTGTTCCGCGCGCCGGCGATCCCGCAGGCGCTGGTACGGAGCCCGCTCGGCGGCGCGCTGCGCAACTACTGGTTCAACGCCTGGGGCTTCGACTGGCTGTATGACCTGCTGTTCCGGCGCCCCTACCTCTGGTTCGTGCGCGTCAACCGCAACGACGCCGTGGAGACCGTTGTCGCGATGGTTCCCGGCGCCTTCCGCTCCATGCATGGCAGCCTCGCGCGCACCCAGACCGGGCGCCTGCGTTGGTACGCGGCCGGCTTCGCCGGCGGCGCGGTGCTGCTGATCGCTGCGGTGATCCTCCTATGATCCTGGTCTGGCTGATTCTCATCCCGTTCATCGGCGGCTTCCTCTGCTGGCAGGGTGAGCGTTACGGCGGCATCGCCTTCCCGCGCTGGGTCGCGCTCGGCACGATGCTGCTGGCGCTGGGCATCTCGCTGTGGCTGTGGGCCACCGGCGACTACACGCTGTCGGGCATCGGCGCGCAGCCGCAGTGGACGATCGAGTTCCAGGCGCCCTGGATCGAGCGCTTCGGCATCAGCGTGCACCTGGGCCTGGACGGCCTGTCGCTGCTGCTGGTGGTGCTGACCAACATCCTGGGCGTGATGGCGGTGGCCTGCTCGTGGAAGGAGATCGAGAGCCAGGTCGGGTTCTTCCACCTGAACCTGCTGTGGAACCTGGGCGGCGTGGTCGCGGTGTTCCTGGCGCTGGACCTGTTCCTGTTCTTCTTCTTCTGGGAAATGATGCTGGTGCCGATGTACTTCCTGATCGCGCGCTGGGGCCACAACGCCCCGGACGGCAAGGGAAGAATCTACGCGGCGACCAAGTTCTTCATCTTCACGCAGGCGTCCGGCCTGCTGATGCTGCTGTCGATCCTGGGCCTGGTGTTCGCCCACCACACGAACACCGGGGTGTGGAGCTTCGACTACGAGGTGCTGCTCGGCAGCGAGCTGGCGCCGCAGACCGAGTTCCTGCTGATGCTCGGCTTTTTCGCCGCCTTCATGGTCAAGCTGCCGCTGGTGCCGGTGCACACCTGGCTGCCCGATGCGCACTCGCAGGCGCCGACCGCCGGCTCGGTCGACCTCGCCGGCATCCTGCTCAAGACCGCGGCCTACGGCCTGATGCGCTTCGGCCTGCCGCTGTTCCCGGAAGCCTCCGCCAGCTTCGCCCCGGTGGCGATGTGGATGGGCGTGGTCGGCATCGTCTATGGCGGCGTGATGACCTTCGCCCAGACCGACATCAAGCGCCTGGTGGCGTACTCCAGCATCTCGCACATGGGCTTCATCGTCGTCGGCATCTACGCCGGCACGCCGCTGGCGCTGCAGGGCGCGGTGGTGACGATGATCGCGCACGGCATCAGCGCCGGCGCGCTGTTCATCCTGTGCGGCGAGATCTACGAGCGCCTGCACACGCGCGAGCTGTCGCGCATGGGCGGCCTGTGGGCCTGCTTCCCGTACCTGCCGCCGATCGCGCTGGTCTTCGCGCTCGCCTCGCTGGGCCTGCCCGGCCTGGGCAACTTCGTCGGCGAGTTCCTGGTGCTGCTGGGCACCTACCCGGTGGACCTGCCGGTCACGATCGCCGCCGCCACCGGCCTGGTGTTCGCGGCCGTCTACGCGCTGATGATGGTACAGCGCGCCTTCCACGGCACGCCGACGATCGCCAAACAGCTGCAAGACCTCAACCGCCGCGAGCTGGCAACCCTGCTGTCGCTGATGGCGATGCTGCTGGCGCTGGGCCTGTATCCGCAGCCGGTGCTGGACACCTCCGCCGCGCCCACGCAGGCACTCAGCCGCATGTACCAGGCCGCGCAAGCCACCCTTGCCGCGGAGGCGGCGCCATGATCCTCAACAACGCGCAATGGCACGCCCTGCTGCCGATCCTGGCAGTGTCCGCGACCGCGATCGCGGTCATGCTCGCCATCGCGATCAAGCGCCACCACCGTGCGGTCGCCTCGGTCGCCGTCGTCGGCCTCAACCTGGCGCTGGTCGCGGTGCTGCTCGCCGCGCACTGGGTACCGCAGACCGTGACGCCGCTGCTGGTCGTGGACGGCTACGCGCTGTTCTACAGCGGCCTGATCGTGGCCACGACGCTGGGCGTCGCCACGCTGATGCACGCCTACCTTGAAGGCTACGCCGGCAACCGCGAGGAGATGTACCTGCTGCTGGTGCTGGCCGCGCTGGGCGGGCTGGTGCTGGCGAGCAGCAACCACCTGGCGAGCTTCTTCATCGGCCTGGAACTGCTGTCGATTCCGCTGTTCGCGATGATCGCCTACCCGCTCAACCAGCGCCACGCGCTGGAGGCCGGCATCAAGTACCTGACGCTGTCGGCCGCGGCCTCCGGCTTCCTCCTGTTCGGCATGGCGCTGATCTATGCCGACGCCGGCACCCTGGCGTTCGGCCCGCTGGCGCAGAAGCTGAACGCGGCCGACCGCCTCGGCCCGTACGTGCTGGTTGGCGCCGGCATGGTGCTGGTTGGCGCCGGCTTCAAGCTGTCGCTGGTGCCGTTCCACCTGTGGACGCCGGACGTCTACGACGGCGCGCCGGCGCCGGTCACGGCGTTCCTGTCCACCGCCAGCAAGGCGGCGGTGTTCGCGGTGCTGCTGCGCTTCTTCGCCCAGGGCGGCGGCTACGCGGCCGAGACGCTGAAGGACGTGCTGTCCGCGCTGGCGGTCGCCTCGATCCTGGCCGGCAACATCCTGGCGCTGATGCAGAACAACCTGAAGCGCCTGCTGGCCTATTCCTCGATCGCGCACTTCGGCTACGCCCTGGTGGCGCTGATCGCCTCCGGCCCGCTGGCGGTGGAGGCGGTCGCGGTCTACCTGTTGACCTACGTCGTGACCAACCTGGGCGCGTTCGGCGTGGTCACGCTGATGTCCAGCCCTTTGGGCGAGCGCGACGCCGACCACATCTACGACTACCGCGGCCTGTTCTGGCGGCGCCCGTACCTGGCGGCGATCCTCACCGCCATGATGCTGTCGCTGGCCGGCATCCCGATCACCGCCGGCTTCATCGGCAAGTTCTACGTGCTGGCGGTGGGTCTGGACGCGCGCCTGTGGTGGCTGGTGGCGGCGGTGGTCGTCGGCAGCGCCATCGGCCTGTTCTACTACCTGCGCGTGCTGTCCACGCTGTTCCTGCAGGACCCGACGCGGATGCAGTTCGAGGCACCGAGCGACTGGGCGCAGCGCGCCGGCGGCGTCATGGTGCTGGGCCTCATGCTGCTGATGATGCTGATCGGCACCTACCCCGGCCCGTTCCTCGACGTGATCGGCCTGAGCGGGCTGGCGGCACCCTGACGCGCTTCATGTTGTACCCGAACAAGAGCGTCTTGCCGGTTGTTTACAAAAAGGAATATATTCGTGCCGAGTCCCACCGCAAGGGTCGGGGCACGGCGTCCATCCAGGGCGAGCAATAAGCGCCCGGAACTTTTGGAGAGCATTCGGCCGCGCCTGGCGCGGCTGTTTTATTGGGCGTCTGCGCGCCGCGCCGTCGCCTTGATGCTGGCATCGGCCGGGGTCTTTCCTTAAAGTGCCCCGACAAATACGCCGTTACAATCCGTCCAGGGAGACTTGGCCGTGGAAATCACGCGCCTGAACATCAGAAAGGGGCTCGACCTGCCCATCACGGGCAGTCCCGAGCAGAAGATTCACGACGGCCCGCCGGCCGCCACCGTCGGCCTGATCGGCCAGGACTACGTGGACCTCAAGGCCACGATGTTCGTGGAAGAAGGCGCGCGCGTACAGCTCGGCCAGGCCCTGTTCGAGGACAAGCGCAATCCCGGCGTGGTTTATGCCGCGCCCGGCGCCGGCGTCGTCGCCAAGATCCACCGCGGTCCCAAGCGCGTGTTGCAATCGGTGGAGATCCGCCTGGAAGGCGACGGCGAGGTGCGCTTCAAGTCCTTCCCGGAGGCGCGCCTGGCGGAACTCGACGCCGCGGTCGTGCGCGAGAACCTGATCCAGTCCGGCCTGTGGACCAACCTGCGCACGCGCCCGTACTCGCGCGTGCCGCGCCCGAACGCCGAGCCGGCGGCGATCTTCGTGCCGGCGATCGACACCCGTCCCCTGGCGCCCGATCCGGCGGTGGTGCTGCGCGAGTTGAAAACCGACTTCGTCAACGGCCTCAAGGTGCTGACGCGGCTGACCCAAGGCGAGGTGTTCGTGTGCAAGGCGCCGGGCGCCGACATCCCGGTGCCCGACCTGCCGCAGATCCGCGTCGCCGAGTTCGCCGGCCCGCATCCGGCCGGCCTGGTCGGCACGCACATGCATTTCCTCAAGCCGGCGTCGGCCAAGCGGGTGAACTGGCACATCGGCTACCAGGACGTGGTCGCCATCGGCAAGCTGTTCACCAGCGGCCGCCTGTGGGACGAGCGCATCGTGGCGCTGGCCGGCCCGCCGGTGCAGCAGCCGCGGCTGCTGCGCGTGCGCCGCGGCTCGCATATCCCGGAACTGATCGAAGGGCAGCTGCGCGACGTCGAAGCGCGCGTGATCTCCGGCTCGGTCTGGGGCGGGCGCCG
Organism: Gammaproteobacteria bacterium; assembly: GCA_016182805.1. GTDB lineage: Bacteria > Pseudomonadota > Gammaproteobacteria > Nevskiales > Nevskiaceae > JACPFV01. The sequence continues at coordinate 8,952 of JACPFV010000063.1, read as the reverse complement.
CGCCGCCGGCTGGGCCAGCTACCTGGGCCGCTATCACAACCAGATCACGGTGCTGCCGGAAGGCCACGAGCGCCACCTGTTCGGCTGGCTCAACCCGGCGGTGGACCGCTACTCGGTCAGCAACGTGTTCTTCTCCGCGCTGGCGCGCGCCACCCGGCGCTTCGGCTTTTCGACCTCCACCAACGGCAGCCCGCGCGCGATGGTGCCGATCGGCAACTACGAGAAGGTGATGCCGCTCGACATCCTGGCGACGCCGCTGCTGCGCTACCTGCTGGTGCGCGACACCGACATGGCGCAGCAGCTCGGCGCGCTGGAGCTGGACGAGGAGGACCTCGCGCTGTGCTCGTTCGTGTGCGTGGGCAAGTACGACTTCGGTCCGCATCTGCGGGCCTGTCTTGAAATCATCGAGGCCGAAGGCTGATGGCTAAAGGAATCCGCAGAGCATTGGACCGCCTGCACCCGCTGTTCGCGCGCGGCGGGCGGTTCGAGAAGTACTACGCCGTCTACGAGATGGTGGACACGTTCTTCTACACGCCGGCCGACGTGACGCGCGTCGCGCCGCACGTGCGCGACGGCATCGACCTCAAGCGCGTGATGATCTACGTGTGGCTGGCCACCTTCCCGGCGATCGCGGTCGGCTGCTGGAACGTCGGCTACCAGGCCAACGCCGCGCTGGCGGCAATGGGCGCGACGGAGATTCCGGGCTGGCGCGGCGCGCTGCTGACCGTGTTCGGCGTCGGGGTCGACCCGTCCGGCGTCTGGGCCTGCTTCTGGCACGGCTTCTGGTACTGGCTGCCGATCTACATGGTCACGTTCGTCGCCGGCGGCCTGTGGGAGGTGCTGTTCGCCGCGGTGCGCAACCACGAGGTCAACGAGGGCTTCTTCGTCACCTCGATCCTGTTCTCGCTGATCCTGCCGCCGGCGATCCCGCTGTGGCAGGTGGCGCTGGGCATCTCCTTCGGCGTGGTGATCGGCAAGGAGGTGTTCGGCGGCACCGGCAAGAACTTCCTCAACCCGGCGCTGGCCGGCCGCGCCTTCCTGTTCTTCGCCTACCCGGCGCAGATGTCCGGCGATACGGTCTGGACCGCGGTCGACGGCCTGTCCAGCGCGACCACGCTGGGCATCGCCAAGCTGCAGGGCATGGCGGGCCTGGAGGCCAAGGGCATCACCTGGATGCAGACCTTCTGGGGCATGGAGCAGGGCTCGGTCGGCGAGGTGTCGGCGGCGATGTGCATCCTGGGCGGCGTCTTCCTGATGCTGACGGGCGTCGCCAGCTACCGCATCGTCTTCGGCATGTTCCTGGGCATGGTCGCCACCGCGCTGCTGTTCAACTTCGTCGGCGGCGACAAGAACCCGATGTTCGCGATGCCCTGGTACTGGCACCTGACCATCGGCGGCTTCGCCTTCGGCATGATGTTCATGGCCACCGACCCGGTGTCGGCGGCGCACACCGACCTGGGCCGCTGGATCTTCGGCGCCTTCTGTGGCTTCATGACGGTGCTGATCCGCGTGGTCAACCCGGCGTTCCCCGAGGGCGTGATGCTGGCGATCCTGCTGGGCAATGTCGTCGCGCCGCTGATCGACTACGGCGTGATGAAAGCCAACATCCGGCGCCGCAAGCTGCGGGAGGCGCTGTAGCCATGGCGATCGACAAGGAAAGCAAGGGTTACGTCCTGGGCACGGCCTTCGTGCTGTGCCTGGTGTGCTCGGTGTTCGTCTCGGCCGCGGCCATCGGCCTGCGGCCGGCGCAGCAGCAGGCCAAGAGCGACGACAAGCGCAAGAACATCCTGCGCGTGGTCGGACTGTGGCAGCCGGGCGTCAACATCGACGAGGCGTTCAAGCAGATCACGCCCAAGGTCGTGGACCTCGCCAGCGGCGAGTTCGTCGAAGGCATCGACGCGGCGGGCTACGACCAGTACAAGGCCGCGCGCGAGCCGGGCCACGGCGTGGCGCTGACCACCGAGGAGGACATCGCCTCGATCAAGTTCAAGCCCCGCCACGCCACGGTCTACTTCGTCTACAACCCGGACGGCAGCGTCAAGAACGTGATCCTGCCGATCTCCGGCTACGGCCTGTGGTCCACGCTCTACGGCTTCCTGGCGCTGGAGGCCAACGGCAACACCGTGGTCGGCATCAACTTCTACCAGCACGGCGAGACGCCGGGCCTGGGCGGCGAAGTCGACAACCCGAAGTGGAAGGGCCTGTGGCCGGGCAAGAAGGTCTACGACGAGAACGGCCGGGTCGCGCTGCGGCTGGTCAAGGGCGGCGTGGACCCGTCGGCACCCGGCGCCGCGTTCAAGGTCGACGCCCTGGCCGGCGCCACGCTGACCTCCAACGGCGTATCCAACACGGTGCAGTACTGGCTGTCGGACGCGGGCTTCAAGCCGTTCCTGAGCAAGCTTGCGGCCGCGCGGAACAAGCCGGCGGCGACGGAAGGTGAGTCATGAACCCGGAAACCAAGAAGATCCTGATCGAGCCGATCGCGGACAACAACCCGATCATCCTGCAGGTGCTGGGCATCTGCTCGGCACTGGCGGTCACGTCCAAGATGGAGACGGCGCTCATCATGTGCGTCGGCCTGACCGCGGTCACGGCCTTCTCCAACCTGTTCTACAGCCTGGTGCGCAACCTCATCCCCAACAGCATCCGCATCATCGCGCAGATGACCATCGCGGCGACGCTGGTGATCCTGGTGGACCAGACGCTCAAGGCGGTGGCGTACGAGCAGAGCAAGCCGATCTCGGTGTTCATCGGCCTGATCCTGACCAACTGCATCGTCATGGGCCGGCTGGAAGCCTACGCCATGAAGAACCCGCCCTGGCCCTCGTTCGTCGACGGCCTGGGCAACGGCCTGGGCTACAGCGCCATCCTGATCGCCATCGCGCTGGTGCGCGAGGTGTTCGGCAGCGGCAAGCTGCTCGGCATGACCGTGCTGCCGCTCGCCACCGACGGCGGCTGGTACGTGCCCAACGGCCTGCTGCTGCTGCCGCCCAGCGCGTTCTTCCTGATCGGCCTCATCATCTGGGCGGTGCGCACCTGGAAGCCCGCGCAGCAGGAGAAGCGCGACTACCAGATCCACCAGGTGCACCGGACGGAGGTGATGTAAGCCATGGAACACTACATCAACCTGGCGATCCGCTCGCTGTTCATCGAGAACCTGGCGCTCGCCTTCTTCCTGGGCATGTGCACCTTCCTGGCGATCTCGAAGAAGATCGAGACGGCGGTCGGCCTGGGGGTGGCGGTGATCGCGGTGCAGGCGATCACCATGCCGGCCAACAACCTGCTCTACCGCTACGTGCTCAAGGACGGCGCGCTGGCCTGGGCCGGCCTGCCGGGCGTGGACCTGTCGTTCCTGGGCCTGATCTCGTACATCGGCGTGATCGCCGCCATCGTGCAGATCCTGGAGATGGCGATGGACAAGTACATGCCGGCGCTCTACAACGCGCTCGGCATCTTCCTGCCCCTCATCACGGTCAACTGCGCGATCCTCGGCGGCACGCTGTTCATGGTCGAGCGCGACTACACCTTCGCCGAGTCCTGCGTGTACGGCCTGTCCTCCGGCGCGTCCTGGGCCCTGGCCATCGTCCTGCTGGCCGGCGTGCGCGAGAAGCTCAAGTACTCCGACGTGCCGGACGCGCTGCAGGGGCTGGGCATCACCTTCATCGCCGCCGGCCTGGTGGCGTTCGGCTTCATGGCCTTCTCCGGCATCAAACTCTAGGCTCCAACCATGCTGCTCGAAATCGGTCTGGGAGTGACGGTCTTCACCGGCGTGGTCGTCGTGCTGGTCGCGCTCATCATGTTCGCGCGCTCCAAGCTGGTGGCCACCGGCAACGTGCGCATCCTCATCAACGACGAGAAGACGATTGAGGTGCCGGTCGGCGGCAAGCTGCTGCAGGCGCTCGCCGGCCAGGGCATCTTCGTATCCTCGGCCTGCGGCGGCGGCGGCACCTGCGCGCAATGCCGGGTCCAGGTGCACGAGGGCGGCGGCAACATCCTGCCGACCGAGCTGAACCACATCACCAAGCGCGAGGCGCGCGAGGGCGACCGTTTGTCCTGCCAGGTGGCGGTCAAGCAGGACTTGAAGATCCACGTGCCGGAGGAGGTCTTCGGCATCAAGAAGTGGCGCTGCAAGGTGCGCAGCAACCGCAACGTGGCGACCTTCATCAAGGAGCTGGTGCTGGAACTGCCGGCCGGCGAGCGCGTGAACTTCCGCGCCGGCGGCTACATCCAGATCGAGTGCCCGCCGCACGAGGTGGACTACAAGAACTTCGCCGTCGAGCCGCAGTACCGCGACGAGTGGGACAAGTACAACCTGTGGCAGTACAAGTCGGCCGTGACCGAGCCGGTGCAGCGCGCCTACTCGATGGCGAATTATCCCGACGAGCTGGGCATCATCATGCTCAACGTGCGCATCGCCAGTCCCCCGCCGCGCATGCCCGGCGTGCCGGCCGGCAAGATGTCCTCGTACATCTTCAACCTGAAGGCCGGCGACGAGGTCACGATCTCCGGCCCGTTCGGCGAGTTCTTCGCGCGCGATACCGACCGGGAGATGGTGTTCATCGGCGGCGGCGCCGGCATGGCGCCGATGCGCAGCCACATCCTGGACCAGCTCAAGCGCATCAAGACCAAGCGCAAGATCACCTTCTGGTACGGCGCGCGCTCGCTGCGCGAGATGTTCTACGTCAAGGATTTCGACGAGCTGCAGGCCGCGAACCCCAATTTCAAGTGGCACGTGGCGCTGTCCGAGCCCAAGCCGGAGGACAACTGGAAGGGCTACACCGGCTTCATCCACGAAGTGCTGATGCGCGAGTACCTGTCCAAGCACAAGGCGCCCGAGGACTGCGAGTACTACATGTGCGGCCCGCCGGTGATGAACGCCGCGGTCATCAAGATGCTGACCGACATGGGCGTCGAGCGGGACGACATCATGCTGGATGATTTTGGTGGGTGAGCGCCCGCGCTTTGGCGATGACTCGATGTCATCGCCAGCGGGCGCGAACGCCCGGCCATGGATGGCCGGGCCGGGGGTTCTACGCAGAACAAAAGCCGCGGCAGGGACGCCAACGGAAAGGGTAGATTAAGTTCATGGGAACCTTCCTCGCCGTCTTCGCCCTCTTCACCCTCGGCGCCGCCGGCCTGGGCATCGGCTGGCTGCTCAAGGGGCGCGCGCTCAAGGGCACTTGTGCGAGCATGAGCGCCATGACCGGGGAGTCCTGCCCGGTGTGCGGCAAGACCACGTCCTGCGGGACGGACCGGCCCGAATGAACGCGGTGTAACCGGAGGAGAAGCGCATGCTGCACTCTATCGCCGTCAAGGACTACATGGCCGAAGCTCCCCTCACCTTCACGCCCGAAATGGACGTCATGGAGGCGATCGAGCTGATGGTGGAGAACCGGTTTTCCGGCGCGCCAGTGCTGGACAAGCTCGGCAACATCGTCGGCATCCTGTCCGAAAAGGACTGCCTCAAGGTCGCGCTCAACGCCAGCTATCACGGCACCTGGGGCGGCAAGGTGGGCGAGTTCATGTCGCCCAACGTCGTCACCGTCGACGCCGACACCAGCATCCTGGACGTTGCGCGGCGATTCCTGGAGACGCCGTACAAGCGCTTCCCGGTGCTGAGCGACAACCGCCTGGTCGGCCAGATCTCCCGCGGCGACGTGCTGCGCGCGATCGACACGCTGGCGGAAGAGCCGGTCAAGGCATAGCGGCCGACGCGCCGGCAAGGCAGGACGGGCGGACCCAGTTCCCCGGCGCGGCCAGGAATTCCCAGGCCGCGGCCATCGCGCAGTCGTTCTCCCAGGTCACGGCGTGGGCGCTGCCCACGAACACCACGTGCCGCCCGTTGCGGAAGCGGCGCGCCGCCCGTGCCGCCCACTCCGGGAAGGTCACGGTGTCGTGCTCGCCATTCAGGAACAGTACCGGCACCTCCGACGCCACCGCCATCCGGTAGCGCGACGGCAATTCCGGCGAGCGCCAGGCATGGCAGGCGTGCAGGTCCCAGTCGTCGGCGACCTGCGCGGCCACCGACGGGAAGCGCCGCACCTGCGCCAGGTACGCCGCGCGGTCCACGCCGGCGAGGTCCTCGGCGCACAGCGTCGCGTAGTACAGGCCGTGGCTGAAGGCGGGATCGAGCAGGTTGCCGATGAAGCTCTCGGCCAGCGGCAGCAGCGGCTCCGGGTCGCCGCGCAGCGCCGCGGCGACGGCGCGTGGGTAGCGCGGCCGGTAGAACCGCGCGTAGCTCTCCTCGAACAGCATCCACAGCAGGCGGTAGTCGTTCACCGCCAGGCGCTGGCGCCATAGCCCCGGCCATTTCTCGACCTCCAGCAGCAGCGGTCTTGCCGCCAGCCGCGACAGGAGCTGTGCCATCCGGCGGCCCAGTTGCGGGTACGCCGCGCCGCAGGCGGCGTCCCGCGCGCAGCGTGCAGCCAGGCCGTCGAGCGTGCGCGCGAACTGCTCCGGCTTGGCCAGCAGGCCGTTGACCTCCGGCGGATACGTCGAATCCAGGATCGCGGCGCGCACGCGCTCCGGATACTCGCGCAGCACGTGCAAGGCCAGGCGCGTGCCGTACGATACGCCCCACAGGTTCCAGTCGTTGCCGCCCAGCAGCGCCATCAGCTCGCCGGCGTCGCGCACCTGCGCGGCCGCTGAAAAACGCGCCGGATCGACGCCCTGGCTGAGCAGACGCGCCCGGCAGGCGCGCGCCGCTGCGCGCAGACGTCGCAAGTCCTGCGCCGCGCTCAACGGCTCGGCCAGCCCGGCACGGTCGGCCTCCAGGATTTCCGGGCAGTGCAGGCCCGGCTCGGCAAGTCCGGCGCCGCGCGGGTCGTACAGCACCAGGTCGTGCGGCCAGCGCAGGCGCTCGCGTTGCAGCCACCAGCCGCGCATTCCGGCGGCGTCGAGGCCGGCCGGATAGCCCGGCCCGGCCGGCAGGTACAGCACCGGACTTTCCCGCGCATCGGCCAACCCGTACTTCAGCACCACCACCGGCAGCCGCACGCGCCGCGCACCCGTGCTGCCGTCCGACGGTTGGAACCAGCCGCAGTGCGCGCTTTCCCCCGGCGGCGTCTCGAACCAGCAGGGCGTCCAGTGCAGATGCGCGCCGTTATCCAGACGACGATCCGCGCCGATGTCCAGCGCCGCCGCCACGAAGGGCAGCGCCAGGGCGGCGACGGGCGCGAGGATGCGCGCCGTGCGCGCCGCATCCCGGCACGTTCGCCGGCACGAATGTTCACCGGACATTCGTGAAATCCCGGCTCACCCTGGCGGCCCCGCTGCGCTCGCTCAAATACGTTTCCGACGCACTTGTCATGGGAACAGGTGCTTGTAGGTTTCGGCGAACGCCTCCGCGGCGGCCTCCTGCGCGCCGTAGCGCGGGTCGGGCAGCCACAGGTGCTCGACGCAGCCGGCCTGCGCGCAGGGCGAGGCGGGCCGGCCGCCCTTGGCGGCCTTGAGCAGGCGCCGCCCGGCCAGGCTGCTCTCCGGATGCCGGTGCTGCCACACGTGGTACGCCTCGTGCAGCACCGTCGCGCTCAGCTCCCGATTGGCGTTGAGGCGGTGCGCGTTGACGCCGTCCCAGTCCAGGCACACGGCGGAGATGCCGGCGACCGACGGCTCGGATTCGTCGAAGCCGCCGCAGTCGCGCCGGTACGACTGCCTCCATCCGCCGAGCACGGCGAACACCTCGGCCACCTCGGCCACCGTGCTGGCGCGGGCGCGGGCCACGATGTCGTCCACGCGCCGCTCCAGCCAGTCGGTCTTGTCGTTGCCGTCCACGTCCATCCACTGCGGCAGCTCGACGAAGCGGAGCTGACCGCCGAACTGCACCGCGACGCGCGGCACCGGCATGTTGCGCAGGTCGTAGACGCGGTAGCGCGCCAGCGACTTGAGCACGACCATGCGCTCGCCGTCCGCCACGGGCACCTCCGCCGGCAGCCGCGAGGCGCCGTGGCGGCCGTCGTAGATGTCCGTGTTCCACTCCTCCAGCCGCACCGGCCCGGCGTGGCCGCGCCAAGGCCGGCCGGCTCGCGGGTGCCCGGCCGGGTACAGCAGGCGGATGCGGATCGCGCTGTTCTCGGAGTACCGGTTGGCCGGCTCGATCGCCGCTTCGCCTACGCGCTCGGCATACAGGACGGGCGCGGGCGCCCCGTCGGCGCCCCGCGCCGCCTGCGCCGGCAGCAAGGCGAGCGCCAGCATGAGCGCCACCGACACCGGGCGGCTCGCCCGGGTGCGCCGCGCGAACCCCATCGCAAGCCTCCTCGACGGCCATCCGCACCGTCGCGCAAAAGGCTAGCCCCGCCGGCGTCCCGCGCCAATTACGTGACAGGTAAGCGGCCGGCGGCTACCTGAACCCGCTCAGCGCGCGCTTGCCGCGCGTCCGGGCCAGCCACAGGGCGAAGCGGCGCGCGGTGGCGTCGGCCGGGTAGCCGCAGATGATGCGCAGCTCCTGCAGGCAGGCGTCCTGCGAGGTGCCGAAGGTGGTCATCATGAAGAAGTTGGACAGGCGCAGGCCGAACTTGCGCAGCGTCAGGTGCATCACCGGCGGGTAGACGTAGTCCGGCTCGGGCGTGCGCCACAGCGCGCGCACGCCGGGATAGTCCAGGCACCGCTCGAACAGGCGCTGCGTCGCCGGATCGCCGATGCCCTCGTGCGCCTGGCGGTAGACCTGCTCCATCACCCACTGCGCGATGCGCGGCCAGTCCTCGGTATACGGGCGCAGCCCGTCCTCCGACAGGAACAGCTTGACGATATTGCGCGGGCCGTCGCCCCACAGCTTCTTCGGGTCCAGCAGCAGGGCGAAGCGGCGCTCGGCCGAGGCGTTGATATGACTTCCGCCGTCAAGCCGCAGCAGCGGTTGATGCGGGCGAACGATTTGCTACATCGGCCTTTCCTCCGGAATCTCCTGAAGGCGGCGCAGCCAGTACATCCGACGGTTGCTCAAGCTGATATTCGCGG